>NZ_SCND01000034.1:0-27972 GCF_005503585.1 Pseudomonas sp. 2VD | reverse complement strand
TACGGGCGTGAGGCGCAGACCGGCGCGCGGGCGCGGGAAACCATCGGCTTCGCCACCGTGCGCGCCGGCGACGTGGTGGGCGACCACACCGTGCTGTTCGCCGCCGAGGGCGAGCGCGTGGAGATCACCCACAAGGCTTCCAGCCGCATGACCTTTGCCCGTGGCGCGGTGCGTGCGGCGCTGTGGCTGGAGGGCAAGGAGAACGGCCTGTACGACATGCAGGATGTGCTCGGCCTACGCTGAGACGCTGCCGCACGTCGTCTTATTGGTGGACCGGAATGTCGCGATTCTGTAAACTACAGCTTTAGTGTGTCCACTAAAAGCAGCGCAGCATGAATCGAAAAAAAGCGGGATGACTCTTCACGGTGTCATCCCGCTTTTTTACACCTGCGCGACCAGTCAGGCTTGATTTACGGGAGGTCTTCTTGACTAAGCCAGCCATACTTGCACTTGCCGACGGCAGCATTTTTCGCGGTGAAGCCATCGGTGCCGACGGCCAGACCGTTGGCGAGGTGGTGTTCAACACCGCCATGACCGGCTACCAGGAAATCCTTACCGATCCTTCCTACGCCCAGCAGATCGTCACCCTGACCTACCCGCACATCGGCAATACCGGTACCACCCCGGAAGACGCCGAGGCCAACCGCGTCTGGGCCGCCGGCCTGATCATCCGCGACCTGCCGCTGATCGCCAGCAACTGGCGCAGCAAGCAGTCGCTGCCTGACTACCTGAAAGCCAACGGCACCGTCGCCATCGCCGGCATCGATACCCGTCGCCTGACCCGCATCCTCCGCGAGAAGGGTTCGCAGAACGGCTGCATCCTGGCTGGTGCCGACGCTACCGAGGAACGCGCGCTGGAGCTGGCTCGCGCCTTCCCCGGCCTGAAGGGCATGGACCTGGCCAAGGAGGTCACCACCGCCGAGCGCTACGAGTGGCGCTCCAGCGTCTGGAACCTGGAAAGCGACAGTCATCCGGAGATCCCGGCCGGTGAACTGCCGTATCACGTGGTGGCCTACGACTACGGCGTGAAGCTGAACATCCTGCGCATGCTGGTGGCGCGCGGCTGCCGCCTGACCGTGGTGCCGGCGCAGACACCGGCCAGCGAAGTGCTGGCGCTGAACCCTGACGGCATCTTCCTTTCCAACGGCCCCGGCGACCCCGAACCGTGCGACTACGCGATCCAGGCGATCCGCGAATTCCTCGATACCGAGATCCCGGTGTTCGGCATCTGCCTCGGCCATCAGTTGCTGGCCCTGGCCTCTGGCGCCAAGACCCTGAAGATGGGCCACGGGCACCACGGCGCCAACCACCCGGTGCAGGACCTGGACAGCGGCGTGGTGATGATCACCAGCCAGAACCACGGTTTCGCGGTCGACGAGAGCACCCTGCCGGACAACCTGCGAGCCACTCACAAGTCGCTGTTCGACGGTACCCTGCAGGGTATCGAGCGCACCGACAAGGTCGCTTTCAGCTTCCAGGGCCACCCCGAGGCGAGCCCCGGTCCGCATGACGTCGCCCCGCTGTTCGACCGCTTCATCTCGGCGATGGCCGAGCGTCGCTGAGGAGCAGAGCCATGCCGACCCTGGGGATAACCGATTTCTGGACCTACGTGCTGGGTGTGGTTTTCGTGATCCTGTTGCCCGGACCGAACTCGTTGTTCGTCCTCGCGACTTCGGCCCAGCGTGGCGTGGCGACCGGCTACCGGGCCGCCTGCGGCGTGTTCCTCGGCGACGCGGTGCTGATGCTGCTGTCGGCCCTCGGCGTGGCCTCCCTGCTGAAGGCCGAGCCGATGCTGTTCATCGGCCTGAAGTACCTCGGTGCGGCCTACCTGTTCTATCTCGGCGTCGGCATGCTGCGGGGCGCCTGGCGCAAGCTGCGCAATCCCGAGGCGACGGCGGCGCAGGCCGAACAGGTGGATGTCCACCAGCCGTTCCGCAAGGCGCTGCTGCTCAGCCTGTCGAATCCCAAGGCGATCCTGTTCTTCATCTCCTTCTTCATCCAGTTCGTCGATCCCGGCTATGCCTATCCGGGCCTGTCGTTCCTGGTGCTGGCGGTGATCCTGGAACTGGTCAGCGCCCTTTACCTGAGCTTCCTGATTTTCACCGGTGTGCGGCTGGCGGCCTGGTTCCGCCGGCGGCAACGGTTGGCTGCCGGCGCCACTTCGGGCGTCGGCGCCCTGTTCGTCGGCTTTGGTGTGAAGCTGGCCACCGCAACCCTGTCCTGATTATTGCAACGAGAGTCCCATGCCAAAACGTACAGACATAAAGAGCATCCTGATCCTCGGTGCCGGCCCCATCGTGATTGGCCAGGCCTGCGAATTCGACTACTCCGGCGCCCAGGCCTGCAAGGCCCTGCGCGAGGAGGGCTACCGCGTCATCCTGGTGAACTCCAACCCCGCGACCATCATGACCGATCCGGCGATGGCCGACGCGACCTACATCGAGCCGATCAAGTGGGCCACCGTGGCCAAGATCATCGAGAAGGAACGCCCCGACGCGCTGCTGCCGACCATGGGCGGCCAGACCGCGCTGAACTGCGCCCTGGACCTGGAGCGCCACGGCGTGCTGGAGAAGTTCGGCGTGGAGATGATCGGCGCCAATGCCGATACCATCGACAAGGCCGAGGACCGCTCGCGCTTCGACAAGGCGATGAAGGATATCGGCCTGGCCTGTCCGCGCTCGGGCATCGCCCACAGCATGGAGGAGGCCTACGGCGTGCTCGAGCAGGTCGGCTTCCCCTGCATCATCCGTCCGTCCTTCACCATGGGCGGCACCGGCGGCGGTATCGCCTACAACCGTGAAGAGTTCGAAGAGATCTGCGCCCGTGGCCTCGACCTGTCGCCGACCAACGAGCTGCTGATCGACGAGTCGCTGATCGGCTGGAAGGAATACGAGATGGAGGTGGTCCGCGACAAGAAGGACAACTGCATCATCGTCTGCTCCATCGAGAACTTCGACCCGATGGGCGTGCACACCGGTGACTCGATCACCGTGGCGCCGGCGCAGACCCTGACCGACAAGGAATACCAGATCATGCGCAACGCCTCGCTGGCGGTATTGCGCGAGATCGGCGTGGAAACCGGCGGTTCCAACGTGCAGTTCGGCATCTGCCCGAACACCGGGCGCATGGTGGTGATCGAGATGAACCCGCGGGTTTCCCGCTCCTCGGCCCTGGCCTCCAAGGCCACCGGTTTCCCGATCGCCAAGATCGCCGCCAAGCTGGCGGTCGGCTACACCCTCGACGAACTGCAGAACGACATCACCGGCGGTCGCACCCCGGCGTCGTTCGAGCCGGCCATCGACTACGTGGTGACCAAGATCCCGCGCTTCGCCTTCGAGAAGTTCCCGAAAGCCGATGCCCGCCTGACCACCCAGATGAAGTCGGTCGGCGAAGTCATGGCCATCGGCCGGACCTTCCAGGAGTCGGTGCAGAAAGCCTTGCGTGGCCTGGAAGTCGGCGCCACCGGCTTCGATCCGAAGCTCGACCTGAACGACCCGGAGGCCGACAGCATCCTCAAGCGCGAGCTGACCGTGCCCAGCGCCGAGCGTGTCTGGTACGTCGCCGACGCCTTCCGCGCCGGCAAGAGCGTCGAGGAAGTGTTCGAGCTGACCCGCATCGACGAATGGTTCCTGGTGCAGATCGAGGACCTGGTCAAGGACGAGGAGAAGGTCAAGACCCTCGGCCTGTCCTCCATCGATCGCGAGCTGATGTACAAGCTCAAGCGCAAGGGCTTCTCCGACGCGCGCCTGGCCAAGCTGCTAGGCGTCACCGAGAAGAACCTGCGCAGCCATCGCCACAAGCTGAAGGTGCTGCCGGTCTACAAGCGTGTCGATACCTGCGCCGCCGAGTTCGCCACCGACACCGCCTACATGTATTCGACCTACGAGGAAGAGTGCGAGGCCAACCCGTCGAGCCGCGAGAAGATCATGATCCTCGGCGGCGGTCCGAACCGCATCGGCCAGGGCATCGAGTTCGACTACTGCTGCGTGCACGCGGCGCTGGCGATGCGCGAAGACGGCTACGAGACCATCATGGTCAACTGCAACCCGGAAACCGTCTCCACCGACTATGACACCTCCGACCGCCTGTACTTCGAGCCGGTGACCCTCGAGGACGTCCTTGAGATCGTCCGCGTCGAGCAGCCCAAGGGCGTGATAGTCCAGTACGGCGGCCAGACCCCGCTGAAGCTCTGCCGCGCCCTCGAAGAGGCCGGCGTGCCGATCATCGGCACCAGTCCGGACGCCATCGACCGTGCCGAAGACCGCGAGCGCTTCCAGCAGATGGTCCAGCGCCTGAACCTGCGCCAGCCGGCCAACGCCACCGCGCGCAGCGAAGACGAGGCCCTGGCCGCGTCCAAGGCCATCGGTTATCCGCTGGTGGTACGCCCGTCCTACGTGCTGGGCGGGCGGGCGATGGAAATCGTCTACCAGGAAGAAGAACTCAAGCGCTACATGCGCGAGGCGGTGCAGGTTTCCAACGACAGCCCGGTGCTGCTCGACCACTTCCTCAACTGCGCCATCGAAGTCGACATCGACGCGGTATGCGACGGCGAGATCGTGGTGATCGGCGCGATCATGCAGCATATCGAGCAGGCTGGCGTTCACTCCGGCGACTCCGCCTGTTCGCTGCCGCCGTACTCGCTGCCGCAGCACATCCAGGACGAGATCCGCGAGCAGGTCAAGAAAATGGCCCTGGAGCTTGGCGTGGTCGGCCTGATGAACGTGCAGATGGCGGTGCAGGGCGAGGATATCTTCGTCATCGAGGTCAACCCGCGCGCCTCGCGTACCGTGCCGTTCGTCTCCAAGTGCGTCGGCGAGTCGCTGGCCAAGGTCGCCGCCCGCGTCATGGCCGGCAAGACCCTGGCCGAGGTCGGCTTCACCCAGGAAATCATCCCGCCGTTCTTCAGCGTCAAGGAAGCGGTGTTCCCGTTCGCCAAGTTCCCCGGCGTCGATCCGATCCTCGGCCCGGAAATGAAGTCCACTGGTGAAGTGATGGGCGTCGGTGATAGCTTTGCCGAAGCCTTTGCCAAGGCTCAATTGGGGGCCAGCGAGATCCTCCCGACCGCCGGTTGCGCCTTCATCAGCGTCCGCGAAGACGACAAGCCGTTCGCCGCCCAGGTGGCTGGCGACCTGGTCGCGCTGGGCTTCGAAGTGGTAGCCACCGCCGGTACCGCGCGTGTCATCGAGGCCGCAGGCCTGCCGGTGCGTCGCGTGAACAAGGTGACCGAAGGTCGCCCGCACGTGGTGGACATGATCAAGAACGACGAGGTCACCCTGATCATCAACACCACCGAGGGCCGGCAGTCCATCGCTGACTCCTACTCCATTCGTCGAAACGCCCTGCAGCACAAGATCTGCTGCACCACCACCATTGCGGGTGGGCAGGCGATCTGTGAGGCGCTCAAGTTCGGTCCCGAGAAGACCGTTCGGCGTCTGCAGGATCTCCACGCAGGAATCAAGGCATGAGCAAGTTCCCCATGACCGTCCAGGGCGCCCGCGCCCTGGAAGAAGAAGTGAAACACCTGAAGGGCGTGCTGCGCCCGCAGATCAGCCAGGCCATCGCCGAAGCGCGTGAACTGGGCGACCTCAAGGAAAACGCCGAGTACCATGCGGCGCGCGAACAGCAGGGCATGGTCGAGGCGCGTATCCGCGACATCGAGGCCAAGCTGTCCAACGCCCAGGTCATCGATGTCACCGCCATCCCGCACAGCGGCAAGGTGATCTTCGGCACCACCGTCGACATCGCCAACGTCGAGACCGACGAGACCGTGACCTACCAGATCGTCGGCGACGACGAGGCGGATATCAAGGGTGGCAAGATCTCGGTGAATTCGCCGATCGCCCGTGCGCTGATTGGCAAGACCGAGGGCGATGCCGTGCTGGTGAGAACCCCGGGCGGCGACGTCGAGTACGAGATCGTCGAGGTTCGCCATATCTAAGCGCGCCCCGTTGCGCGCAGGCGCGATCAGTTGGCTGCTGGCCCAGACGTTCTGGGTCGGCGGCCTCTGGTTGCTGCAGTTCGTGGTCCTGCCTGCGTTGGCCAAGACCGGACTGGCGCCGCTGCTGGTGGAAACCGTAGCCGCGGCGTTGACGCCGCTGCTGATCGGCTTCGCCGGATTCTGTGCGGTGCTGCAAGCGCTGGTGTTGGTGTCGAGCCACGGGCCGAGGAGCCTTTGGCGAGACCTTCGCGGTCAGTTGTTGCTCGCCGTCGCGCTGCTCTGCCTGGTGTATTTCCTGGTGCGTGGGCTGGCGCCCGAGGCGGTGCGCTGGCTGCTGTTCAACTACCTGGCGGTGGCGATGTGTGGCCTGCTGCTGGTGTTGCAGCCGGTACCGGGGCGGGACGAGGAAGGCGTCTGAACCAGGTCGGGAAGTTTCCCGACCTTGGTTGGATGGGGCATCAGATGCCGGCGAAACGGCTGATGTTCGAGAGATTCTTGTTCGGCTTCGGGTTCTTCCGATAGACCAGCGCCATCTTGCCGATGCTTTGCACCAGGTCGCTGCGCGACTGCGCGCAGAGTTCGTCGAGCAGGGCGCGGCGATCGTCGCGCTCGGCCAGCGCCAGTTTCACCTTGATCAGTTCGTGATCGTTGAGTGCGCGCTCGAGTTCGGCGAGAACGCCTTCGGTCAAGCCGTTCTCGGCTACGATCAATACCGGTTTCAGGTGGTGACCGATAGATTTGAACTGTTTCTTCTGCTCTTGAGTGAGCGCCATAATCAGACCCCTGGGAAAAAGTCGTCTATTTTACCCCAGTTTTAGTCCAAGTGATGCTGCCCCCGCCGACCGGGGGTGCCCGAAGAGGTATTCCGTGGCCCGCTCCAAAACCAGCCAGCGTTGGCTGAAAGAACATTTCGACGATCCCTACGTGAAGATGGCCCAGCGCGATGGCTATCGCTCGCGTGCCAGCTACAAGCTGCTGGAGATCCAGGAGAAGGACCGCATCCTGCGTCCGGGCATGACCGTGGTCGACCTGGGCGCCGCGCCGGGCGGGTGGTCGCAGGTCACCAGCCGGGTGATCGGCGATCGTGGCCGGCTGATCGCTTCGGACATCCTCGAGATGGACAGCATCCCCGACGTCACCTTCATCCAGGGCGACTTCACCGAGGACGCGGTGTTCGCGCGGATCCTCGAGGCGATCGGCGATCATCCGGTAGACCTTGTGATTTCCGATATGGCCCCCAATATGAGTGGAGTGCGGGCCGCCGACCAGCCGCGCGCCATGTATCTCTGCGAACTGGCGCTGGACCTGGCCGGCCGTGTGCTGCGACCGGGCGGCGATTTCCTGATCAAGATCTTCCAGGGCGAAGGTTTCGACCAGTACCACAAGCAGGCCCGGGAAATGTTCGACAAGGTACAGATGCGCAAGCCCCTGTCGTCGCGTGATCGTTCGCGGGAACAGTATCTGCTCGCACGCGGCTTTCGCGGGGAATAGACTGGAATGATTGACCCTATAGCCTGTCTATTGGTCGATGACCTGTTGTGCCGGGACGGGCGAGGGTTCATAAAGGGTTACAGACAACGCCTGCGTGCGCGGGCGCTTGTGTAGTACTTTTGGCCGGAAGGAGTCTGGCCGTCGTGTGAAGCGGTTTCCAGGACGGAGCCGGCTTCAGAGGGTAGTCAATTGAACGACATGGCAAAGAATCTGATTCTGTGGCTGATCATCGCGGCGGTACTGGTGACCGTGATGAACAATTTCTCGAGCCCGAGCGAGCCACAGACGCTGAACTACTCGGACTTCATCCAGCAGGTCAAGGATGGCAAGGTCGAGCGAGTGACCGTGGATGGCTATGTCATCACCGGCAAGCGTAGCGACGGCGATACCTTCAAGACCATCCGCCCGGCGATCCAGGACAATGGCCTGATCGGCGACCTGGTCAACAACAACGTCGTGGTCGAGGGCAAGCAGCCCGAACAGCAGAGCATCTGGACCCAGTTGCTGGTCGCCAGCTTCCCGATCCTGGTGATCATCGCCGTCTTCATGTTCTTCATGCGCCAGATGCAGGGCGGCGGCGGCGGCCGCGGTGGCCCGATGAGCTTCGGCAAGAGCAAGGCGCGCCTGCTGTCCGAGGACCAGGTCAAGACCACCTTCGCTGACGTCGCCGGCTGCGACGAGGCCAAGGAGGAGGTCAGCGAGCTGGTCGAGTTCCTTCGCGATCCGGGCAAGTTCCAGCGCCTGGGCGGCCGTATCCCGCGTGGCGTGCTGATGGTCGGCCCGCCCGGCACCGGCAAGACCCTGCTGGCCAAGGCCATTGCCGGCGAAGCCAAGGTGCCGTTCTTCACCATTTCCGGTTCCGACTTCGTCGAGATGTTCGTCGGCGTGGGCGCCTCCCGTGTCCGCGACATGTTCGACCAGGCCAAGAAGCACGCGCCGTGCATCATCTTCATCGACGAGATCGACGCCGTCGGCCGCCATCGCGGCGCCGGCCTGGGCGGCGGTCACGACGAGCGCGAGCAGACCCTCAACCAGTTGCTGGTGGAGATGGATGGCTTCGAGATGAACGATGGCATCATCGTCATCGCTGCCACCAACCGTCCGGACGTTCTGGACCCGGCGCTGCTGCGTCCGGGCCGCTTCGACCGCCAGGTGGTGGTCGGCTTGCCGGATATCCGCGGGCGCGAACAGATCCTCAAGGTGCACATGCGCAAGGTGCCGCTGGGCGACCATGTCGATCCTGCCGTCATCGCCCGCGGTACGCCCGGTTTCTCCGGCGCCGACCTGGCCAACCTGGTCAACGAGGCCTCGCTGTTCGCCGCGCGCTCCAACAAGCGCATCGTCGACATGCGCGAGTTCGAGCTGGCCAAGGACAAGATCATGATGGGCGCCGAGCGCAAGACCATGGTCATGTCCGAGAAGGAGAAGCGCAACACCGCCTACCACGAAGCCGGCCACGCCATCGTCGGTCGCCTGGTGCCGGAGCATGACCCGGTCTACAAGGTGTCCATCATTCCGCGCGGACGCGCCCTGGGCGTGACCATGTTCCTCCCCGAGGAAGATCGCTACAGCCTGTCCAAGCGCGCGCTGGAAAGCCAGATCTGCTCGCTGTTCGGCGGGCGTATCGCGGAAGAGATGACCCTCGGCTTCGAAGGCGTCACCACTGGCGCTTCCAACGACATCATGCGTGCTACCCAGTTGGCGCGGAACATGGTGACCAAGTGGGGTCTGTCCGAGAAGCTCGGCCCGCTGATGTACGCGGAGGAGGAGGGCGAGGTGTTCCTCGGCCGTAGCGCCGGCAGCCAGCACGCCAATGTGTCGGGCGAGACCGCCAAGATGATCGACCAGGAAGTCCGGCGCATCATCGACGACTGCTACGGTACCGCCAAGCGACTGCTCGACGAGAACCGCGACAAGCTGGAGATGATGGCCGACGCACTGATGAAGTACGAGACCATCGACTCCGACCAGATCGACGACATCATGGCCGGTCGCGTGCCGCGCGAGCCGCGTGACTGGCAGGGTGGTTCGGGTACCGGCACCCCGCCGGCCAACCTGGAAGAGTCGGGCCGCCGCGAGAACACCCCTCCCATCGGTGGGCCGGCCGGCGAGCACTGAGAGCCCTGAATGAGCAATCCGCAATACCCGACCCGACTGCCTTGCGGCAGTCGGGTTCTTGATTTGGCCCGCCCACATGTCATGGGCATCCTCAATGTCACCCCCGATTCCTTTTCCGACGGCGGCCGTTACGACCGGCTGGACGATGCCCTGCGGCATGCCGAGCGCATGGTGCGGGAGGGCGCAACGCTCATCGACGTCGGCGGCGAGTCGACCCGTCCCGGTGCGCGCAGCGTTTCTCCGACGGAGGAGCTGGAGCGGGTCGCTCCGGTAGTCGAACGCATCGCCCGCGAGCTGGACGTCGTGATTTCGGTGGATACCTCCACGCCTGCGGTCATGCGCGAAACTGCGCGTCTCGGAGCGGGTCTGATCAACGACGTCCGTTCGCTGCAGCGCGACGGTGCGCTGGATGCTGCGGTGGATAGCGGCCTGGCGGTCTGTCTCATGCACATGCGCGGAGAACCGCAGACCATGCAGGATGCGCCTGCCTACCAGGATGTGGTGGCGGAAGTCGGCGCGTTCCTGCAGGAGCGTGTGGATGCCTGCGTGGCGGCCGGAATCGACCGCGAGCGGCTGTTACTGGATCCGGGTTTCGGTTTTGCCAAGACACTGGAGCACAACCTGGTGCTGTTCAGGCATCTGCAGGCGCTCCATGGCCTGGGCCTGCCGTTGTTGGTCGGCGTTTCGCGCAAGAGCATGATCGGCAAGGTACTGGGGCGGGAGGTGGACGAACGCCTCTACGGCAGTCTCGCGCTGGCGGCCCTGGCGCTGGCCAAGGGCGCACGGATAATTCGAGTGCATGACGTGGCGGCGACCGTCGACGTGATGCGAATGATCTCCGCCGTTGAAATGGCGGATTGAGCACGGAAGACAAAAGATGAGCAGAAAATACTTCGGGACTGACGGTATCCGTGGTCGTGTTGGCGAGTTTCCGATTACTCCGGACTTCGTTCTCAAGCTGGGCTGGGCGGTGGGCATGGCCTTCCGCCGGCAGGGCAACTGCCGGGTCCTGATCGGCAAGGACACGCGCAGCTCGGGTTACATGTTCGAGTCGGCCTTCGAGGCCGGGCTCTCCGCTTCCGGCGCCGATACCCTGTTGCTGGGACCGATGCCTACCCCCGGCATCGCCTACCTGACGCGGACTTTCCACGCCGAGGCCGGGGTGGTGATCAGCGCTTCGCACAATCCCCACGACGACAACGGCATCAAGTTCTTCTCCGGGCAGGGGACCAAGCTGCCGGACGACGTCGAGCTGATGATCGAGGAACTGCTCGATGCGCCGATGACCGTGGTGGAGTCCGCCCGTCTCGGCAAGGTTTCGCGGATCAATGACGCGGCGGGGCGCTACATCGAATTCTGCAAGAGCAGCGTGCCGACCAGCACCGACTTCAACGGTCTCAAGGTCGTGCTCGACTGCGCCAACGGCGCTACCTACAAGATCGCTCCCAGCGTCTTCCGGGAACTGGGCGCGGAAGTGACGGTGCTGGCGGCCAGCCCGAATGGCCTGAACATCAACGACAAGTGCGGCTCCACTCACCTGGATGGCCTGCAGGCTGCGGTGGTCGAGCACCATGCCGACCTCGGCATCGCCTTCGACGGCGACGGCGACCGGGTGATGATGGTCGACCATACCGGTGCGGTCGTGGATGGCGACGAACTGCTTTTCCTCATCGCGCGCGACCTGCAGGAAAGCGGGCGGCTGCAAGGTGGTGTGGTCGGCACCCTGATGAGCAACCTCGGCCTGGAGCTGGCTTTGCAGGAACTGCATATCCCGTTCGTGCGGGCGAAGGTCGGCGATCGCTATGTGATGGCCGAACTGCTGGCTCGGAACTGGATGCTGGGAGGGGAGAATTCGGGGCATATCGTCTGCTGCCAGAACACCACGACGGGCGATGCCATCATCGCGGCGCTACAGGTGCTGATGGCGCTCAAGCATCGCGGCCAGACCCTGGCCGAGGCGCGCCAGGGGATTCGCAAGTGCCCCCAGGTGCTGATCAATGTGCGCTTCAAGGGCGAAAACGATCCGCTCGAGCACCCCTCGGTGAAGGAGGCCAGCGTCCGCGTCACCGAGCAAATGGGCGGGCGCGGTCGTGTCCTGCTGCGCAAATCCGGCACAGAGCCGTTGGTCCGGGTGATGGTCGAGGGCGACGAGGAAGCTAGCGTTCGTGCCCACGCCGAACAGCTGGCAAAAATTGTTTCTGAGGTATGTGCTTGATTTTGCTTGCCAGTCTGGAAACTGTTGAGTAACATCTGCGCCCACTTTGCCCCGCGAGGTACAGCATGCGTCGACCCTTGGTGGCCGGTAACTGGAAAATGCACGGTACGCATTCCAGTGTGGCCGAGTTGATCAAAGGCTTGCGTCAGCTGGCGTTGCCGAGCGGAGTCGATGTAGCTGTGATGCCGCCTTGCTTGTTCATCAGCCAGGTCATCCAGGGCCTGGCCGGCAAGGCGATCGATGTAGGTGCGCAGAACAGCGCCGTCGAGCCGATGCAAGGCGCGCTGACCGGTGAGACTGCTCCCAGTCAGTTGGCGGATGTCGGTTGTAGCATGGTCCTTGTGGGCCACTCGGAGCGTCGCCTGATTCTCGGCGAGAGTGACGAGGTTGTGAGTCGCAAGTTTGCCGCGGCTCAGTCGTGCGGCCTGGTGCCGGTGCTGTGTGTCGGGGAGACCCGGGCGGAGCGCGAGGCGGGCAAGACGCTGGAGGTTGTCGCAAGGCAGCTGGGAAGCGTGATCGACGAGTTGGGTGTTGGAGCTTTTGCTCGCGCAGTCGTGGCTTACGAGCCGGTCTGGGCGATCGGGACCGGGTTGACCGCGTCCCCCGCGCAAGCCCAGGAAGTGCACGCGGCGATCCGCGCGCAACTGGCAGCGGAAAATGCCGAGGTCGCAAAAGGTGTGCGACTCCTTTACGGCGGCAGTGTAAAGGCGGCAAGTGCAGCCGAGTTGTTCGGCATGCCGGATATCGATGGGGGGCTGGTAGGTGGAGCCTCCCTCAATGCGGATGAGTTCGGCGCGATCTGTCGTGCCGCGGGAAGCTGAAGATGCTGGAAAAGGTCGTAATTGTCGTGCATCTGCTGATGGCATTGGGTCTTGTTGGCCTGATCCTCGTTCAGCATGGCAAGGGTGCGGATGCAGGGGCTTCTTTCGGTGCAGGTGCTTCGGCAACTGTTTTCGGAAGCCAAGGTTCCGCTACCTTTTTGAGTCGAATTACTGGTATACTGGCAGCGGTTTTTTTCTTGACCAGCCTTGGCTTAGCGTACTTCGCTAAAGAAAAGTCTGATGCTCTGCAACACATCGGACTGCCGGATCCGGCAGTTCTGGAGCAGAAGCAAGAGAAAGCACCGGCCGCTGACGATGTGCCGGTTCTTCAGGAGCAGTCCAGGCCTGCGGAAAGTGCAGGCGATGTACCGGCGGCTCCTGAACAGAAGTAAGAGAAAGGTTTCTGCCGAGGTGGTGGAATTGGTAGACACGCTACCTTGAGGTGGTAGTGGCCATAGGCTGTAGGGGTTCGAGTCCCCTCCTCGGTACCATATAAGCAAGCCCCGTCCTGCGGGGTTTGTCTCCGCAAGGTTCGGTTGACCCATCAGGGTGTCGGTCGTATAATCTTGCACCAGCTTTGACGCGGGGTGGAGCAGTCTGGTAGCTCGTCGGGCTCATAACCCGAAGGTCGTTGGTTCAAATCCAGCCCCCGCAACCAGTTTTTCAGGGCCCCTTTTTAGGGGCTTTTTGTTAGCTGGACAGTCCATGCCACGGTTCCGAGTGGCAATTTAGGGATGGGCGTTTCGCCCATTTTTTGTTTCTACGACATACGCGAGGCGATCAGGTGTCGAGCAAGCTAGAACAGTTGCAGGCCTTGCTGGCCCCTGTGGTCGAGGCGCTCGGCTATGAGTGCTGGGGCGTCGAGTTCATTTCCCAGGGTCGTCATTCGGTGTTGCGCGTCTATATCGACCGCCCCGAAGGCATCCTCATCGATGACTGTGAAGCCGTCAGTCGGCAGGTCAGCGGTATTCTCGACGTCGAAGACCCGATCAGCGGCGAGTACACCCTGGAGGTGTCCTCTCCGGGCATGGATCGGCCGCTGTTCACCCTCGAACAGTTCGCCAAGCATGCCGGCGAGCAAGTGAAGATCAGGCTGCGTTCGCCCTATGAGGGGCGGCGTAACTACCAAGGCATTCTCCGTGGTGTGGAGGAGCAGGATGTGGTGGTCCTGGTGGACGATCACGAGTACCTGCTGCCGATCGATTCGATCGACAAGGCCAACATCATTCCCCGTTTTGATTGAGACGCGAATCCGCGGATCCAATGGATTGAAAGGCGAGGCGTACAATGAGCAAAGAAGTACTGCTGGTTGTTGAGTCGGTATCCAACGAAAAGGGCGTACCGGCCGGCGTGATTTTCGAGGCGCTGGAGCTGGCTCTGGCGACCGCCACCAAGAAACGTTTCGAGGACGAGGTCGACCTGCGCGTCGAGATCAATCGTCATAACGGCAGCTACGAGACTTTCCGTCGTTGGCACGTCGTCGCCGACGAGGACTACCAGGACCCCGCCACCGAGATCACCGTCGAGGACGTCCAGGAGCAGAAGCCGGGCGCGAAGGTCGGCGAGGTCATCGAAGAAAAGATCGAATCCATCGAGTTCGGCCGCATCGCTGCGCAGACTGCCAAGCAGGTCATCGTGCAGAAGGTCCGCGAGGCCGAGCGCGCCCAGGTGGTCGATGCCTACCGCGAGAAGGTCGGCGAGATCATTTCCGGTACCGTGAAGAAGGTCACCCGCGACAACGTCATCGTCGATCTCGGCAACAACGCCGAGGCGCTGCTGGCCCGCGACCAGATCATTCCGCGCGAGACCTTCCGCGTTGGCACCCGCGTGCGTGCCCTGCTGAAGGAGATCCGTACCGAGAACCGCGGTCCTCAGCTGGTCCTGTCGCGTACCGCGCCGGAAATGCTGATCGAGCTGTTCCGCATCGAAGTGCCGGAAATCGCCGAGCAGTTGATCGACGTGATGGCAGCCGCCCGTGACCCGGGCTCGCGCGCCAAGATCGCCGTTCGTTCCAAGGACAAGCGCATCGACCCGCAGGGCGCCTGCATCGGCATGCGCGGTTCGCGCGTCCAGGCGGTATCCGGCGAGATCGGTGGAGAGCGGGTGGACATCGTCCTGTGGGACGACAACCCGGCGCAATTCGTGATCAACGCCATGGCTCCGGCCGAGGTGGCGGCGATCATCGTCGACGAGGATACCCATACCATGGATATCGCCGTCGCCGAGGACAATCTGGCGCAGGCTATCGGCCGCAGTGGCCAGAACGTCCGTCTGGCCAGCCAGTTGACCGGCTGGACCCTGAATGTGATGACCGAGGCGGATATCCAGGCCAAGCAACAGGCCGAGACCGGGGATATCCTGCAGCGCTTCGTCGACGAGCTGGATGTCGACGAGGAACTGGCCCAGGTACTGGTGGAAGAGGGCTTCACGACTCTTGAGGAAATCGCCTACGTACCGATGGAAGAGATGCTCAGCATCGATGGCTTCGACGAAGACATCGTCAACGAGCTGCGCTCCCGTGCCAAGGATCGCCTGCTGACCAAGGCCATTGCGACCGAAGAGAAGCTCGCCGACGCACAACCGGCAGAAGACCTGCTCAGCCTCGATGGCATGAGCAAGGAGCTGGCCCTGGACCTGGCGCTGCGTGGCGTAACCACCCGTGAAGATCTGGCCGAGCAATCGATCGACGATCTGCTCGACATCGACGGCATGGACGAAGAGCGTGCCGGCAAGTTGATCATGGCCGCCCGGGCCCATTGGTTCGAGTAAGCAGTCGCGGCCTGAGGAGAGAAGTGCATGACGCAAGTCACGGTGAAAGAACTGGCCCAGGTGGTCGACACACCGGTGGAGCGCCTGCTGCTGCAGATGCGTGACGCAGGTCTGCCGCACACCAGTGCCGAACAAGTTGTAACGGATAGCGAGAAGCAAGCCCTGCTGACCCACCTGAAAGGCAGCCATGGCGATCGCGCCAGCGAGCCGCGCAAGATCACCCTGCAACGCAAGACCACTACCACGCTGAAAGTGGGTGGCAGCAAGACGGTGAGCGTCGAAGTTCGCAAGAAGAAAACCTATGTCAAGCGCAGCCCCGACGAGATCGAGGCCGAGCGCCAGCGCGAACTCGAGGAGCAGCGCGCGGCGGAAGAGGCGGAGCGTCTGAAGGCCGAAGAGGCCGCTGCCCGCCAGCGTGCCGAAGAGGAAGCGCGCAAGGCCGAGGAAGCTGCGCGTGCCAAGGCTGCCCAGGAAGCAGCGGCTACTGCCGGTGCCGAGCCTGCCGTGGTGGCGGATGTCGCGGCTGCCGAACCGGTGGCCAAGCCTGCCGCCGTGGAAGAACGCAAGAAGGAAGAGCCGCGCCGCGCGCCCAAGCGTGACGAGGACGATGACCGCCGCGACCGCAAGCACACCCAGCACCGTCCCTCGGTCAAGGAGAAGGAAAAGGTTCCTGCTCCGCGCGTGGCTCCACGCAGCACCGACGAGGAAAGCGATGGTTACCGTCGCGGCGGTCGTGGTGGCAAGTCGAAGCTGAAGAAGCGCAACCAGCACGGGTTCCAGAACCCGACAGGACCGATCGTGCGTGAAGTGAACATCGGTGAGACCATCACCGTAGCCGAGTTGGCCGCCCAGATGTCGGTCAAGGGCGCCGAAGTCGTCAAGTTCATGTTCAAGATGGGCTCCCCGGTGACCATCAACCAGGTCCTGGACCAGGAGACCGCCCAACTGGTCGCCGAAGAGCTGGGCCACAAGGTCAAGCTGGTCAGCGAGAACGCGCTGGAAGAACAACTGGCCGAGTCCCTGAAGTTCGAAGGCGAGGCGGTCACCCGCGCGCCGGTCGTCACCGTCATGGGCCACGTCGACCACGGCAAGACATCGCTGCTCGACTACATCCGTCGCGCCAAGGTCGCCGCGGGCGAGGCCGGTGGCATCACCCAGCATATCGGTGCCTACCACGTCGAAACCGAGCGTGGCATGGTGACCTTCCTGGATACCCCCGGCCACGCCGCGTTCACCGCGATGCGTGCCCGTGGCGCCCAGGCGACCGACATCGTGATCCTGGTGGTCGCGGCCGACGACGGCGTCATGCCGCAGACCCAGGAAGCCGTGCAGCACGCGAAAGCGGCGGGCGTGCCGATCGTGGTCGCGGTGAACAAGATCGACAAGCCCGAGGCCAACCCGGACAACATCAAGAACGGCCTGGCCGCTCTCGACGTGATCCCGGAAGAGTGGGGCGGCGACGCTCCCTTCGTCCCGGTTTCGGCGAAGCTCGGTACTGGCGTCGATGAACTGCTCGAAGCGGTCCTGCTGCAGGCGGAAGTGCTCGAACTGAAAGCCACTCCGTCGGCCCCGGGCCGTGGCGTGGTGGTCGAGTCGCGCCTGGACAAGGGACGCGGCCCGGTGGCCACCGTGCTGGTCCAGGACGGTACCCTGCGCCAGGGCGACATGGTGCTGGTCGGCATCAACTACGGTCGTGTCCGCGCCATGCTCGACGAGAACGGCAAGCCGATCAAGGAAGCCGGCCCGTCGATCCCGGTCGAGATCCTCGGCCTGGACGGTACGCCGGATGCCGGTGACGAGATGACCGTGGTCGCCGACGAGAAGAAGGCCCGCGAAGTCGCCCTGTTCCGTCAAGGCAAGTTCCGTGAGGTGAAACTGGCGCGTGCCCATGCCGGCAAGCTGGAAAACATCTTCGAGAACATGGGCCAGGAAGAGAAGAAGACCCTGAACATCGTCCTCAAGGCCGATGTGCGCGGTTCGCTCGAGGCTCTGCAAGGCTCGCTCAGCGGCCTGGGCAACGACGAAGTGCAGGTCCGCGTGGTCGGTGGCGGCGTCGGTGGCATCACCGAGTCCGACGCCAACCTGGCGCTGGCTTCCAACGCGGTGCTGTTCGGCTTCAACGTGCGCGCCGACGCCGGCGCGCGCAAGATCGTCGAAGCCGAAGGTCTGGATATGCGTTACTACAACGTGATCTACGACATCATCGAGGACGTCAAGAAGGCCCTTACCGGCATGCTCGGCAGCGATCTGCGGGAGAACATCCTGGGCATCGCCGAGGTGCGCGACGTGTTCCGCTCGCCGAAGTTCGGCGCGATCGCCGGCTGCATGGTCACCGAGGGCATGGTGCACCGCAACCGTCCGATCCGCGTGCTGCGGGACGATGTGGTCATCTTCGAAGGCGAGCTGGAGTCTCTCCGTCGCTTCAAGGACGACGTCGCCGAAGTGCGTGCCGGCATGGAGTGCGGCATCGGCGTGAAGAGCTACAACGACGTCAAGGTCGGCGACAAGATCGAAGTGTTCGAGAAGGTCGAAGTCGCACGCAGCCTTTGATGGCGAGTGCGTAACCACAGCGCCCGGGCCGGCTTCCAGCTGTCCCGGGCGTTTGTCGCTTTTTTTTCCAGTGGCCGGGTGTCGCTGGAGGCAGGTTGAAAAATGGCAAAAGACTACAGCCGTACCCAGCGTATCGGCGATCAGATGCAACGCGAACTGGCTCAACTGATCCAGCGCGAGATCAAGGACCCGCGCCTGGGCCTGGTCACCATCACCGGTGTCGAGGTCAGCCGCGACGTGGCGCACGCCAAGGTGTTCATCACCGTCATGGGCCAGGACGATGCCGGCAAGATCGCCCTGAACATGGAAATCCTCAACGACGCCGCCGGCTACCTGCGCATGTTGCTGGGCAAGTCGATGAAGCTGCGCAGCGTGCCGCAACTGCATTTCCACTACGACGAAAGCATCCGCCGCGGCGCCGAGCTGTCCGCGCTGATCGAACGTGCGGTGGCCGAAGACGGCCGCCGCCACGGCGACGAGACCGAGGACTGAGCGTGGCCCAGGTGAAGCGTATCCGCCGCTCCATCAGCGGCATCCTGGTGCTCGACAAGCCTCGCGGCATGAGTTCCAACCAGGCACTGCAGAAAGTCCGCTGGCTGCTCAATGCCGAGAAGGCCGGCCACACCGGCAGCCTCGACCCGCTGGCCACCGGGGTGCTGCCGCTGTGCTTCGGCGAGGCGACCAAGTTCTCCCAGTATCTTCTCGATGCCGACAAGGGTTACGAGACGGTGATGCGCATGGGCATCACCACCACCACCGGCGACGCCGAGGGCGAACTGCTCGCCGAGCGGGACGTGACCGTCGGTCGGGACGATCTCGAACAGGCCCTGCCGCGCTTCCGTGGCGACATAGAGCAGGTGCCGCCGATGTACTCGGCGCTGAAGAAAGACGGACAGCCGCTGTACAAGCTCGCCCGTGCAGGAGAGGTAGTGGAGCGCGAGGCGCGTTCTGTTACTATTACGCGCCTGGATTTGCTCTCTTTCGAGCCGCCCTGTGCGACCCTGGCCGTTTCCTGCAGCAAAGGCACCTACGTGCGTACGCTGGTGGAAGATCTTGGCCAGGTCCTGGGCTGCGGCGCGCACGTCGCGGCACTGCGGCGGACCCAGGCCGGGCCGTTCGCCCTGGCCCAGGCGATCACCCTCGAGACGCTCGAACGCGTGCATGCCGAAGGTGGTCCGGAAGCGCTGGACCAATTCCTGATGCCGGAAGACAGCGGCCTGTTGCATTGGCCGGTGTTGCAGTTGTCCGAGCACAGTGCGTACTACTGGCTGCACGGGCAGCCGGTGCGGGCCCCGGAAGCGCCGAAGTTCGGCTGGTTGCGGGTGCAGGATCACACAGGTCGTTTCATCGGTATCGGTGAAGTGACCGACGACGGGCGTATCGCCCCGCGTCGACTGATTCGGTCATAAGACCGATACGAGGGTGGCTGTCAGCAGGCACGGTCATTCCTCCTTTTAAAACACGGGAAGCGATTCCCGGCCTGTTCACTCAGAGGAAGCCCATCATGGCACTGAGCGTTGAAGAAAAAGCGCAGATCGTTAACGAATACAAGCAAGCTGAAGGCGACACCGGTTCCCCGGAAGTGCAGGTAGCCCTGCTGTCCGCCAACATCAACAAGCTGCAGGATCACTTCAAGGCCAACGGCAAGGATCACCATTCCCGCCGTGGTCTGATCCGTATGGTTAACCAGCGCCGTAAGCTGCTGGACTACCTGAAGGGCAAAGACGTGTCTCGCTACACTGCCCTGATCGGCCGTCTGGGTCTGCGTCGCTAAGCGACGCCGGTCGGCAGCTTGAAGCAAGAAGCTGGAAGTCTGGCGTCGATACCCGCACACGAGGCGGGTATCGGCGTCGGGCTTCCAGCTTCGCGCTTTCTAGGAATCGATTCGGGTCCGACTCCCGGCATTCCACCGATTTCCCCCAAGGCAACATAGAAGGTAAAGACACCGTGAACCCGGTAACCAAGCAATTCCAGTTCGGTCAGTCGACCGTCACTCTCGAGACCGGCCGTATCGCTCGCCAGGCCACCGGCGCCGTACTGGTCACCATGGACGACGTCAGCGTGCTGGTCACCGTGGTCGGCGCCAAGTCGCCGGCCGAAGGCCGCGACTTCTTCCCGCTGTCCGTGCACTACCAGGAAAAGACCTACGCCGCAGGCCGTATCCCCGGCGGTTTCTTCAAGCGTGAAGGACGTCCTTCCGAGAAGGAAACCCTGACCTCGCGCCTGATCGACCGTCCGATCCGTCCGCTGTTCCCCGAAGGTTTCATGAATGAAGTGCAGGTCGTCTGCACCGTCGTTTCCACCAACAAGAAGTCCGATCCGGACATCGCCGCGATGATCGGTACCTCCGCCGCCCTGGCGATCTCCGGCATTCCGTTCGCCGGCCCGATCGGCGCCGCCCGCGTCGGTTTCCATCCGGAAATCGGCTACATCCTCAACCCCACCTACGAGCAACTGCAGAGTTCCAGCCTCGACATGGTCGTGGCCGGTACCGAAGACGCCGTGCTGATGGTGGAGTCCGAGGCCGACGAACTGACCGAAGACCAGATGCTCGGTGCCGTGCTGTTCGCCCACGACGAGTTCCAGGCGGTGATCCGTGCCGTCAAGGAGCTGGCCGCCGAAGCTGGCAAGCCGGCCTGGGACTGGAAAGCCCCGGCGGAAAACACCGTGCTGGTCAACGCCATCAAGGCAGAGCTGGGCGAAGCGATCTCCCAGGCCTATACCATCACCATCAAGCAGGACCGCTACAACCGTCTGGGCGAGCTGCGCGACCAGGCCGTGGCCCTGTTCGCCGGCGAGGAAGAGGGCAAGTTCCCGGCTTCCGAGGTCAAGGACGTATTCGGCCTGCTGGAATACCGCACCGTTCGCGAGAACATCGTCAACGGCAAGCCGCGTATCGACGGTCGTGACACCCGTACCGTGCGTCCGCTGCGCATCGAAGTCGGCGTGCTCGGCAAGACCCACGGTTCCGCGCTGTTCACCCGTGGCGAAACCCAGGCCCTGGTCGTCGCGACCCTCGGCACCGCGCGCGATGCCCAGTTGCTGGATACCCTGGAAGGCGAGCGCAAGGACGCCTTCATGCTGCACTACAACTTCCCGCCCTTCTCGGTAGGCGAGTGCGGCCGCATGGGCAGCCCGGGTCGTCGTGAAATCGGCCATGGCCGTCTGGCCCGTCGTGGCGTCGCTGCCATGCTGCCGACCCAGGACGAGTTCCCCTACACCATTCGCGTGGTTTCCGAGATCACCGAGTCCAACGGTTCCAGCTCGATGGCCTCCGTGTGCGGCGCCTCCCTGGCGCTGATGGATGCCGGTGTGCCGGTCAAGGCGCCGGTCGCCGGTATCGCCATGGGCCTGGTCAAGGAAGGCGAGAAGTTCGCCGTCCTGACCGACATCCTCGGTGATGAAGACCACCTGGGCGACATGGACTTCAAGGTTGCCGGTACCGACAAGGGCGTCACCGCCCTGCAGATGGACATCAAGATCAACGGTATCACCGAAGAGATCATGGAGATCGCCCTGGGCCAGGCCCTGGAAGCTCGCCTGAACATCCTCGGCCAGATGAACCAGGTCATCGCCAAGCCGCGCGCCGAGCTGTCCGAGAACGCCCCGACCATGCTGCAGATGAAGATCGACTCGGACAAGATCCGCGACGTCATCGGCAAGGGCGGCGCGACCATCCGTGGTATCTGCGAAGAGACCAAGGCCTCGATCGACATCGAGGACGATGGCAGCGTGAAGATCTACGGCGAAACCAAGGAAGCCGCCGAGGCCGCCAAGCTGCGCGTCCTGGCGATCACCGCGGAAGCCGAGATCGGCAAGATCTACGTCGGCAAGGTGGAGCGCATCGTCGACTTCGGTGCCTTCGTCAACATCCTGCCGGGCAAGGACGGCCTGGTGCACATCTCGCAGATCAGCGACAAGCGCATCGACAAGGTCACCGACGTGCTGCAGGAAGGCCAGGAAGTGAAGGTCCTGGTGCTCGACGTGGACAACCGTGGCCGCATCAAGCTGTCGATCAAGGACGTGGCTGCCGCCGAAGCTTCCGGCGTGTAAGTCGAGTCGTGATCGATGAAAACAGGGCCCTCGGGCCCTGTTTTCGTTTCCGCGACACGCTTCTCGGCGAAGGGGGCGAATCCTTGCATTTTGCAAGCCCTGTCATCGCCAATTCGGCATTCTGCAACCGTCTCGCTTCCAGCCTGTTTTTTAACTTATTGTTTTTAAAGGATTTTATTTTAGAGGAAAACTGGCACAGCGCTTGCGATATCTACTATGCAACTGACGCCAGGAATGGCTGCAGTTTTTCGAAATCCATAGGAGAAACCGCAATGAAATTCAGCAAACTCGCTATTGCCGCTGCTACTGCCACTGCTCTGAGCTTCTCGATGGCCAATGCGTTCGCTGCCCAGCCCATCAGCCTGGCGGCCAACGACACTATGCAGAAAACCGAAGAAGCGGTTTCCGATACCTGGATCACCAGCAAGGTGAAATCCAGCCTGATCGCCAACAAGAATGTCAGTGGCGTCGATATCAAGGTCGAGACCAACAAAGGTGTGGTTTCCCTTTCCGGCAACGTGAAGAGCGATGCCGAGCGTGACCTGGCGATCGAGACCGCCAAGGGCATCAAGGGCGTGAAAGCCGTTTCCGCCGATGGCCTGAAATCGGTCGAGTAAGCGCCCGGGCCGAACGACCCCTTTTCCCTCGTCACCAGGAGGAAGACCGATGAATTCCGATGTGATCAAAGGTAAGTGGAAGCAACTCACCGGCAAGATCAAGGAACGTTGGGGCGATCTGACCGACGACGATCTCCAGGCTGCCGACGGACATGCCGAATACCTGGTCGGCAAGCTGCAGGAACGCTATGGCTGGTCCAAGGAAAGGGCTGAACAGGAAGTTCGCGACTTCAGCGACCGCCTGTGAGCAGGTAGAAAGAAGCCCCGCCGGGATAGATTGCCCGGCGGGGCTTTTTCATGGGCGCTGGATTCAGTCGCCGCGCCGGCTCTGGATGGCGCTGAGGTGGTTGCCCTCGAAACGGACGAAATACAGCATGCCGTTCCATGGGCCATAGATCCATTCCTGGACCTCGACCTCGTAGCGCTTGCCCCATTCCCCGACGACCTCGCGATAACCCAGGCTGTCGCGGCTGCGTGGCTCGCCGCAGCGCGCAAGAACGTCGGCGCTGCTGTCGCCGGTGCTGACCAGGCGGCTGCCGCAACGCAGCGAATCGGCCTGCGCATGTGCCAATGGCAGCAGGGACAGCAACGCCACCAGCCCGGTACGCGGAAGCGAGCGATTCAACGCTTGAACTCGATGCGTTTCAGCTTGTTGGCTTCGAAGGTCAGGATGTAGGTCACGCCGTTGCGCGGGCCGTACACCCACTCCTCGACCTTGAATTCCCGCCGATCGTAGCTGCCCAGGGTATAGCCGACGTCGTCGCGGTGATCCGGATCGCCGCACTTTTGCTGTACTTCGAAGGCCCGGTCGCCGACGCTGACCAGCGCACTGCCGCAACGCATGGTGTCGGCCTGCGCGCTCGCGCAGGCAAGGTAGAGCAGGGGGGCCGCGAGGGCGGCGAATCGCTTGTGCAAGGTATCACTCGCTATCCAGGTGCAATTGGGTGTCGACATTACCCTTGTCTTCGCCTTCGGCGAAACTGACGTCGATCAAGTAGATGCGATCGTCCGGCAACTGGCCTTTCTCCACCAGGTAATCCTTGATCCGGGTGGCCCGGGCCTGGCCGATCTGGCGCAGCAGCACCTGGCTCTTGGCCCAGGAAGCGATCACCGCTTCACGCATCTTCGCGGTGCGTTCGTCTCTGTCCAGTTCCTTCCACTCGGCCGGTGGCTGCTGCTTCAGGCGGGTCCGGTAGATGCCTTCGAGCAGCGGCGCCTGCATGTTCTCCGGTACCTCGAGTTGCTTGGCGTCGCTCGGGACCTTGTCGCCGCGACGTTGGAGCATGCGGTAGTAGGTGTTCTGGTATTCCAGTTCGAGACGCTTGGCGCCGATCGAGGGACCGTCAGCCGCGGCGGAGGCCACGCCTTCCACTTCCAGGCGCAGCGCCGGCCGCTCCTTGAGCGCATCGGCGAGCTTGTCGAGGTTGGCCTGGGCTTCCGGCGTCAGCTCGTCGCTGCCCGCGGCGAAGGGTACCGTGCCGAGATCCTCGTTGCCGCCGGCGGCGAGGCCGGCGATGAACTTGAACGGCGCCTGCACGGCGCGCAGGACCAGGTTGCGCAGGGTCTGCCAGACGATCGGCATGACGCTGAACTCCGGGTTGTTCAGGTCGCCGGCCACCGGCAACTGGATATCGATGTTGCCCTTGGTGTCCTTGAGCAGGGCTACCGCCAGCTTCACCGGCAGGTCCACGGCATCCGGGCTGTCGACCTTCTCGCCGAGTTGCAGGCCTTCCAGCAGGACCTTGTTTTCCGCCTTCAGTTGGCTGCGTTCGATCTGGTAGTGCAGGTCCAGGTTGAGTCGCCCCTTGCGGATGCGGTAGCCGGCGAACTTGCCGGAATAGGGCGTCAGGGTGGTCAGCTCGACGCGCTTGAAGCTGGTGGTGATGTCGAGCTTCTTCAGCGGGTCGAATGGGTCCAGTTCGCCGGCGATGGTCACCGGTGCGTACTTGTCGACCTTGCCCTTGATGTCCACCTTGGCCGGCTGCGAGTTGCGCGTGTCGAGGGTGCCGACTTCGCCGCTGAGCTGCTGGATGGCGGTACCGAACGGCGGCATCAGGGTCAGGTCGGCGAAGTTCGCCGAGCCGTTGTTGATCCGTACGCCGCCGATGTGGATGCCCAGCGGCTTGCTCGCCGGCGCGTTCTTGCTTTCGGCGGCGGCCTTGCCGGACGAACTAGCCGGTTGCGGGATGATCAGCTCGCTGACGTTGGTGCTGCGATCTTCGTTGATGATGAAGCGGGCGTAGGGCTCCTCGAAGGACACGCTCTGGATCGACAGGCTGTCCTCGTGCCGATAGGCGAGGCCGTTGAGGGTCAGCTTGGTCCATTTGACGAAGTCGCGGTCCTTGATGGTATCCAGGGTATGCAACTGGCTGACTTCGGCGCTGCCGTCGACGCTGAAGGCCAGCGGCTCGACGCTCTTCAGGTCGACCGCCAGCTCGCTGCCAAGGAAGCCGCTGCGCAGTTCCAGGCGGATGAACGGCGAGATGTAGGCCTGGGCCACGCGCAGGTCGATGTCGCGGGTACTGACCTTGAGCCTGGCGCTGACCGGGTCGAGCACCACCTGGCCGCTGGCCTGGACCTGGCCGCGGTTGCCGAGGCCGGTCTTGAGCTTGAGGTCGAAGGGGGTCTTGCCGAGGCTGTCGACGTTCTGCAGGTCGAGGTCCAGCGGGCCGACTTCCAGCGGGACCTCGGTGGCCGGCTGGCGATCCACCAGGTGCGCCTTGTAGCCGCGCAGCTGGGCGTCGCGCAGGACGATGTGCCAGGGCTTGGCGGGCGTCTCCGCGGCGGCTTTCGTACTTTCCGGCGGAGGCGTCTTTGCAGTGTCGGCGAGCTGTTGCGGAGAGTCGCTGGCCGCCTTGTCGATTTCCGCAGTCTTGGCCGTTTCCTGCCCGGTTGCCTTGCCGGTCTTCGGAGCCTTGCTCGTCTCTTGCTTGGCTACCTTGTCGGCAGTGCCTTCCGCGACCTTGGCGGACTCTTTGTCGTCCGTTGCCCTTTCCGTCTCGGCGACGCTGGCGTCCTTCTCCGCAGGCCTGTCCTTGCCCGCGTCGCCCGAGGCTATCGCGGCTGCCTTGGCGGCACCGTCGGTTGCCGGTTCGCGGGTGGTCTGCGCCGCGTCGGCCGGGGCAGCGGCGGGATCGGTGTTTTCCGCCGGCTTGGGCGCAGGCGCCTTGCGTGGCGGCGGAGTGAAGTCGGCGAACAGTTTCTGCCAGTCTAGCTGGCCGTCCTTCTCGCGCGCGGCCCAGGCCTCCAGGCCCTGGCTGCGGACTTCGCCGAGCACCACTTCCTGCTTGGCCAGGTCCAGGGTGGTAGCGGCCACGTCGAGGCTGGCGAGCTTGGCCAGCGGCTTGCCCTGGGGCGAATTGATGCTGAAGTCGGCGAGTTTCAGCGCGGCTTTGTCGAGCAGCAGTTGGGTGTCCTTGGACAGGTCCAGGCGATAGTCGCTGGAGAGGCTGACCACGCCGTTCTCCAGCACCAGCGGGGCATTGTCGCGGACATAGGGCCACCAGGCCTTGAGCTGGATATCCTTGACGCTCAGGTGGCCCCTGGACGTGATCGGCACCAGGGTCAGGTCGCCTTCCCAGTCGAGGCGGCCGCCGTTCGGGCCGGTGGCGACCAGGGTCATCTTCGCGCCGTCGTCGGGCAGGGTGCTGAGGTTGTGCAGCTCGAAACCCAGCGGATCGAAGCTGAAGTCCACCGGCTCGCTCGGTCGCAGGTCCTGGAAGTGCAGGCTGCCCTCGGCCAGTTGGATGCGGTCGATGCGCAGCGGGAACGGGTCGCTCGGCTGTTCCGGCTCGGGCGATTCGCTCGGCGGGATCCTGAACAGGCTGGCCAGGTTGAGCTGGCCCTTCTCGTCGAACAGCAGTTCGGTATGCGGACCTTCCAGCTCGACGTCGGCCAGGTGCAGCTGGCGTTTCCACAGGCTGTCCAGCTGCAGGTTGGCGTACAGCCGGCGGAAGGCCAGCTGGGGGTTCTTCTCGTCGCCCAGGCGCAGACCCCAGAGGGTCAATTCCAGGCTGAAGGGGTTGAATTCGATACGTTCGAGACGTGCGGGGACGGTGGCGTATTGCGCCAGTTGCTGGTTGGCGACGCGCAGCCCGATGCCGGGTATGAGCAGGAAGCCCAGCAGGCAATAGACGAGGAAGGTGATCAGCAGGGCGCTGACAGCGCGTTTCAGTCCTTTGGGCATGGCTCTCTTTCGTTTTCCGTTCTAAGCGGTGCGTTGGAGTATGGCACGGCCTCAAGGTTCCGACCGTGATTCGCGCCGTTTCAGAGCCTTTGGACGGGTATTCTTGCTGTCACGGCACGAAAGTTCAGTGACTCACCGGCGGCAGACCCATGCGCCGGCAGGCTCTATGCATCGAAGCGTTGCGCACCGCCCAGCGCAGCAAGGGTACGCTGCGCCTGACGCTGCCGCGGATCAGGCGGCGTTGCAGCGGACTGAACGGGAGGTCGAGCATCGATCCGGCCCATTCCGGCAACAGCTCGGCGCCTGCGCGCAGCATCAGCGCGCCGAACGGCCTGGCCAGGGTGCTGGGCGCTGGTGCGTTGAAGAGAATCCGCACCACTTCGCGGGTGCGTTCGTCGCAACGCAGGCGTGGACGCATCGCCTCCAGGTAGGCGGCGATCTGCTGGCGATCGCGCGGCACCGCGCGGGCGCCGAGGCGTTCGGCGACCAGGGCGATTTCCGAGTAGTAACGGTCCTGCTCGCTGCCCGGCAGGTCGGGATTGAGATAGCGCAGGTAGGACTTGAGAAAACTGCTGACCTCGGCGACATGCACCCAGGTCAGCAGATCCGGGTCGCTAGCGGAATAGGGCGTGCCGTCGGGCAACTGGCCGATGACGCTTTCGTGGATGCGCCGGACCCGCTCGATCAGTCGCTCGGCATCGGCCAGCGGGCCGTAGGTGGTGGCCGAGATGAACTGACCGGTACGACGCAGGCGCCCGAGCAGGTCGTCGCGGAAATTGGAGTGGTCCCACACCCCCGCCAGGGCCAGCGGATGGAGCATCTGCAGGAGCAGCGCGCCAATGCCGCCGATCATCATGCTGCTGAAGTCGCCGTGGACCTTCCAGCAGGCGGCATCGGGGCCGAACAGGCCCGGATCGCCTTTCGGCGACTCGAAGTCGACGCCGCCGACGGCGAGCCCGGTAAGGCTCAGCACCTGGCTTTCGATATGGCGACGGACGCTTTCCATGGGGGGCTCGCTACGACGGGGCAGGCACGAGCTTAACCCAGGCGCCGGAGCGACTGGAACCGTCCCGCGCCGCAGGGCGCGGGACGGTTGCGCGGGTCAGCGGTTGAGGCGGTTGTCGATCAACCCCTGCACCACTCCCGGATCGGCCAGGGTCGAGGTATCGCCGAGACTGTCCAGCTCGTTGCAGGCGATCTTGCGCAGGATACGC
>NZ_SCND01000349.1:0-6266 GCF_005503585.1 Pseudomonas sp. 2VD | reverse complement strand
GCGTGCAGGTGAAGAGCGAGTCGCTACAGACCCTGATCACCGGCGGGATCTCCTTCGACACCCTCGATCCGAAGGCGCCGACCGTGACCAAGGTGCGTCGCTTCACCCTCTTCGACAGCGAGGAGGCGGCGATGGCCCGTGGCGTGGAAATCCAGCTGAGCATCGACAATGCCGACGGCCTGCGCGAAGGCACGCCGATCCGCTTCAAGGGCCTGGACATCGGCAAGATCGAAAGCGTCGAGCTGAACCCGGACCTCTCCGGGGTACTGATGAAGGCCCGCCTGACTTCCGCCGGCGAGCGCGTCGCCCGCAGCGGAACCCGCTTCTGGGTGGTGCGTCCGGCGCTCGGCCTGCTGCGTACCGAGAACCTCGGAACCCTGGTCAGCGGCCCCTACATCGAGGCGCTGCCGTCGAGCACGCCGGGCGAGCGCCAGGCACGCTTCCAGACTCTCGCCGAAGCGCCCAACCTGCTGGGCCGGGAAAACGGCCTGCGGCTGACCCTCAGTGCGCCGCGCAAGGGCTCGATCAAGCCGGGCAACCTGGTGACCTACCGGCAGATCCCGGTGGGCAAGGTCGTCGACCTGGCCTTGGGAGAACAGGCCGACCGGGTGCTGATCAGCATCCTCATCGAACCGCGCTACGTACCGCTGGTGCGTACCGGCAGCCGTTTCTGGAATGCCAGCGGCTTCGGCGTCGACGCCAGCCTGTTCAAGGGCCTGTCGCTACGCACCGAGTCGATGGAGGCGCTGATGGAGGGCGGCATTGCCTTCGCCACCCCGAACAATGCGCAGATGGGCGAGCCCGCCAAGCCGGGGCAGACCTTCGCCCTGTTCGATTCGGCCAATGACGAATGGCTGGAGTGGACGCCCAGGATCGCCCTGAAGAGCGGGGCCCGTTGATGTCGCATCGCACCGCGGCAGCATGAATCCATTCGATCAACCCAGAAGGAGAACGCCGATGTCCAGGCGCTTGCTTTTCGTGGCCACCCTGGTCGCGACCCTTTCCCTTGCCGCTCATGCCGACGAACCCCTGCCATCGGTCGAGCAGGTGATGAACGAGCACAAGGAAAAGATCAGGAACCAGCTGGAAACCATCAACTACAAGCGCAAACGGATGGTCGAGGCAAACATGGCGCTGGACGGCACCGAAGCCGAGACGTTCTGGCCGGTCTATTCACGCTACCGAGGCGAGACGGACAGCCTGCACAAGGAGACATTCCAGCTCCTGCTCGAATATGCCCGCGCCTATGGTTCCGGCAGCATTACCGACGCGGAAGCTTCGAGGATGGTCGACCTCTATCGGGGATTGCAGGAGAAACAGCTGGCCGTGCTGCACCGGTACGTGCAGGAAGTGGCCGAGAAGATGTCACCCCGGCGGGCCATGCGTTTCCTGCAGATCGAAGCGCAACTGGACGCGCTGGAGGCGTTGCAGATCGGCAAGCAGGTTCCGCTGATCAATTGAGTTTCACGGCACCGGCCGCGTCCAGGCCTGGGCGAGTTCCGCATCGCCCAGGCGCATCGTTTTGCTCAGCGTGCCGAACGAAGCCGCCGCCACAGCGTGGTCCGGCTGATCCCGAGCCGACGCGCAGCCTCGTCAAGGCTGCCCTGGCAGCTGTCCAGCGTCTCCTGTATGTAGCGCAACTGCGCGGTTTTGCCGATGGCGTGCAAATCCTTTGTGCGCGATGGCTCTTTCCGGGACCTGGGCTGAGGCTGGCCTTCGAATAGCTCGGGCAGCACGCGAGCCAGGTAATGCTCATCCACGCCGTGCTCATGGAAGATTTCGCTGGCGGAGAGCATCGCCCGTTCGATGACATTCTCCAGTTCCCTGACGTTTCCGGGCCAGGAATGGCGGACGAGGTAGGGTAGCAGGAGCGTCGTTATGCCTGCGGCACCCGGTGGCTGGCCCTGGACCAGCAGGCGCTGGCTGATTCCCTGGCAAATCAGAGGGATGTCCTCGGGCCGCTCGCGCAGGGGGGTGGTCTGCAAGCGCAGGATATTCAGCCGGTAATACAGGTCGGTGCGAAACTCGCGATCCTTCATGGCGGCCCCCAGGTCCTTGTGGGTGGCGGCGACGATGCGCACGTCGATGGAGATCGGCTCGGTGCCGCCCAGGCGCAAGACCTCTCGCTCCTGCAATACACGAAGGAGGCGAGTCTGCAGCGACACAGGCATGTCGCCGATCTCGTCGAGGAACAGCGTGCCACGGTGCGCCGCCTCGAACAGGCCGGGCTTGCCGCCTTTGCGCGAACCGCTGAAGGCGCCTTCCTCGTAGCCGAACAGTTCGCTTTCCAGTAGCGACTCGGGAAACGCCGCGCAGTTGATGGCGACGAAAGGCCCGTGCCGGCGAGGGCTCTCGTTATGGATCCCTTGGGCGAGCAGTTCCTTGCCGGTGCCGCTTTCGCCAGTGATCAGGATGGTCGAATGGCTGGCGGCAAAGCGCTTGGCCAGCTGCAACATCTCACGGTTGGCCTTGCTCGCGCCGTTGAGTTGTTCGAGCCGGTAACGCGCGGTGAAGGCACCTGGACGGCGAGTGGAGCGGATGCGTTGATCCGCGCGCTGCACGGCGGTGATGTCCTGGCAGGTGAGCACCAGGCCGGTACGCTCGCCATTCTCCAGGATCGGCAGGAGATTGCTGACCACGGCGTGCGAGCCCAGCCGGATCACCCGGTTTTCCTCGCCACCGCCATCCTCTAGCGCCTGTTGCAGGTCAAGCTCCGGGCATAGCTGCTGTAACGGTCGACCCAGAGCCGAGCTGACCGGCAACTCCAGCAACTGGGCAAGGGCAGGGTTGAGCGATTGCACCACACCCTGGTTGTCGACCGCTGCCACACCGCTTGGAATGTGTTGCAGCACCGCGTCCAGATGCCGCCGCTTGGCGATCTCCAGGCGCTGGCTGTCGAGGACTCCCATGGCTTCCTCGAGCGCCTTGCGCGCAGTGTCTTCGCTCAGCGACAGCACGCCGTGCAGGCCTGCCTGTTCCGCCAGCTCCACCACCGTCGACGAACCGATGATGCTGCGGCAACCCAGCCGGGCTACCTCCAGGACAGCCTGGCGAGCCTCTTCCAGGGTGGTGTAGGCGACCTGGTGAACCTGCACCGTGAACAGCGTTCGCATGGCTTGCAGGTCCCGGTCGATGCGGTTGTAGCTGAGCAGGGCGACATGGGAGGAGTGTTCGCGGGCTTGCTCCAGCGCACGCAACAGGTCTCCGCCGCCAACGCGCATCGTCAGAACCGGACGTGCCAGGTGTCTACGCAGGTAGGCGGCAGTGGCGCCAGCACAGACGAACACGTCGGCCTTGCCGTGCTGTTCGAGATCGCGGGCGGTTTGCAGGGCTTCGGATACCGAGGTGTCGAGCACCTCGATATGGACGTCCGGGTAGCCCGCCGCCAGGCCGGCCACCAGGCTGGCGAGGCGACTGCGCTGCCGAGGTCGTTGAAGGTGACTGACCAGCACGACGACCTGGGAAAGGGGAGGACGCATGTCGAAACCTGTTCAGGATTGAATTGTTTCGATACTGAATCAGTTCGTTGCAAAAGTGAAACCAAGATTGCTTCGTCGAGCGCCATGGAAAAGCCTGGCGCCAGAGAGCGCGCGGGTTACAGGCATATCCCGAAAATTGGCCCAGGCGTTGCTAAAGCTGTCTGACAACATGACTACAGGCAGGCCCTACAACCCCATGAGCACTCCTCCTACGACCGTACGGGACGGCGAGACATTCGTGGCCCCGGACGACCAGCCACTGGTCGAGTTCATCCGCGAGTACGCCGCAGCGAAGCGGGTGGTCATCCAGGCACGCCAGCGCCTGAGCGGCGGCGCCATCCAGGAAAACTGGCTGCTGGACCTGCTGATCGAAGGCGGCCCCTGGGCTGGCGCCCGGCGTTGGGTGCTGCGCAGCGATGCGCTTTCCGCGCTACCCGCCAGCCTGGACCGCGAACAGGAGTTCGCGGTGCTGCAAGTGGTTCATCAGGCCGGTGTGAAAGTACCGCGCCCGCTGTGGCTGTGCCGCGATATGCGCGTGCATGGGCGGGTGTTCTTCCTGATGGAGTACGTGCCGGGTGTCGCCGCCGGTCGCTTGCTCAGCGCCGGCGCCGGCACCCAGGGCCGGGCGCAGCTGGCGGCGCAGCTTGGCGCCAACCTGGCGCGCCTGCATCAGGTTCGCCCGCCGTGCGCCGCGCTGGATTTCCTGCCGATGCCAACCCGCTCACCGGCCTTGGCGACCATCGACGCCTATCGCCACTACCTCGACACCCTCGCCGATGCCTATCCGGTGCTGGAGTGGGGCCTGCGCTGGTGCGAGCTGCACGCACCGCGCAACAGCATCCTGTGTCTGTTGCACCGTGACTACCGCACCGGCAACTACCTGGCCAGCGAACAGGGACTCGAAGCCGTACTCGACTGGGAGTTCACCGGCTGGGGCGACCCTTGCGAGGACCTAGGCTGGTTCACCGCCCGCTGCTGGCGCTTCACCCGCCCAGACCTCGAGGCCGGCGGTATCGGCCAACTGGAGGACTTCCTGGGTGGCTACCACGAGGTGTCTCCGCTGCGTATCGAGCGCAGCCAACTGCACTACTGGCAGGTCATGGCCACCCTGCGCTGGGCGGTGATCGCCCTGCAGCAAGGCCAGCGCCACCTGTCCGGCGAAGAGCCGTCCATTGAGCTGGCACTGACCGCACGACTGCTGCCGGAGCTTGAGCTCGACATCCTGCACATGACCGGAGCCGAAGCGCCATGACCCAGCCCGATGCCCATGAACTGCTCGACATCGCTCGCTCGACGCTTCTGGAGCAACTGCTGCCAGCGCTGCCCGGCGAGCTGCGTTACCCGGCCCTGATGATCGCCAATGCCATGGCCATCGCAGCCCGCGAAAGCCGCCTGGGGGCTCTGGCCGAGGACCAGGAGCGGACACGTCTGGCCGCCTTGGTCGACGAGGCGCCCGCAGCCTTGCCCGACCTGCGCCGCCAACTGGCACGGGCCATTCGCCTGGGCAGCCATGACGCCCCGCAAAACCATAGAACCCTGGTCGAGACATTGCGCCAGGTCACCCTCGCCCGATTGGCCATCAGCAATCCCAAGGCCTTGCCCTGAACGGCGTCAGCCATCTCATTCCCGACAGACAAGCACCCAGAAGGACAACCATGAACTTCACCCTCCCGGACGAACTGCTCGCCTTGCAGGCCAAGACCCGAGACTTCATCGCCGAACAGGTCATCCCGCTCGAGAACGACCCCCGCCAGGACAGCCACGGCCCCAGCGACGCCCTGCGCCAGGACCTGGTGGCCCGCGCCCGCGCGGCCGGCTTGCTGACGCCCCACGCCAGCCGCGAAATGGGTGGCCTGGCGCTGAGCCACGTGGCCAAGGCGATCGTCTTCGAAGAGGCCGGCTACTCGCCGCTGGGCCCGGTGGCGCTGAACATCCATGCCCCGGACGAAGGCAACATCCACCTGATGGACGTGGTCGCCACCGAGGCGCAGAAAGACCGCTGGTTGCGCCCGCTGGTCCAGGGCCATGCCCGTTCCTGCTTCGCCATGACCGAGCCTGCGCCAGGCTCCGGCTCGGACCCTTCGATGCTGCGCACCACCGCCACCCGCGATGGCGACGACTACCTGATCAATGGCCGCAAGTGGCTGATCACCGGCGCAGAAGGCGCCGACTTCGGCATCGTCATGGCGCGCATGGAGGATGGTACGGCGACCATGTTCCTGACCGACATGAAACGCGACGGCATCATCCATGAGCGTCAGCTGGACTCGCTGGACAGCTGCTTCACCGGTGGCCACGGGCAGCTGCGTTTCGACAACCTGCGTATTCCGGCGAGCGATGTGCTCGGCGAGATCGGCAAGGGGTTCCGGTATGCCCAGGTGCGCCTGGCGCCGGCGCGGCTCACCCACTGCATGCGCTGGCTGGGCGCCGCGCGTCGCGCCCACGACATCGCCTGCGACTATGCGCGCACCCGAGATGCCTTCGGCAAGCCGCTGGGCGAGCACCAGGGCGTGGGTTTCATGCTGGCCGACAACATGATGGACCTGCACGTGGTGCGACTGGCGGTGTGGCACTGTGCCTGGATGCTCGACCAGGGCCGGCGCGCCAACGTCGATTCGAGCATGGCCAAGGTGATCAGCGCCGAAGCGCTGTGGCGGGTGGTCGACCGTTGCGTCCAGGTACTGGGCGGGCGCGGGGTGACCGGGGAGACTGTGGTGGAGCGGATCTTCCGCGACATTCGTCCGTTCCGCATCTATGACGGCCCGAGCGAGGTGCACCGCATGAGCC
>NZ_SCND01000348.1:0-6268 GCF_005503585.1 Pseudomonas sp. 2VD | reverse complement strand
CTTTCCGCCCGGCATCCACCGCCTCCAGCGCGGCGAACCGGTAGTACATGGCCGAGGCCTGGTAGACCCCGATGCCCAGCGCGCCGAGACAGAACCAGAGGAAATCGCCAGTCCAGACACCGGCGGCGCAGACCAGACCGCCGAGCACGCCGCCGCCGGCGCCGAGCATCAGCCCGGGACGTCGGCCGTGGCGCTGCATGAAGTGCGACAACGGCTGCACCGCCAGCAGGTTGCCCAGCACCAGCAGGGCCAGGGGCAGGGTGGCCAGGCTGTTCAACGGCGCCAGCTGGACGCCGACCAGCGCGGTCAGTGTTATGCCGATCAGCGAACAGGACCAGTACAGGGCCTGGCCGCAGAACAGCAGGAGCAGGGTCGGGTTGCGTAGCAGCATGGCGTCACTCCGGACAACCGCCGGGCCTGACGACGCGCCGGCTGGAGGCGGGCTGACGGACCAGCGCATCCCGCGGACGCCTTGGCCGGGCCAGCAGTTCGCCGCCGCAGTTCGGGCATTGGCCGCCCAGGCGGGTCGTCGCGCAGTCGCGGCAGAAGGTGCACTCGAAGGTGCAGATCAGCGCGTCGCCGCTGTCGCCGGGCAGGTCGCGGTCGCAGCACTCGCAGTTGGGGCGCAGTTCCAGCATGGGAAGGTCCTTGGTGGGAGCGTCAGGCCAGCATGCCGAAGCGTTCGGCGTATTCCTGGGGGCTGACCGAAAGATGCTTGTGGAACGTCCGCCGGAGGTTTTCCGGATGGCCGAAGCCGCACAGCCGGGACACCGTGGCGATCGATGCCTGGGCGTCCTGCAGCAGGGCGCGCGCGGCCTCCAGGCGAACCCGCTCGACGTAGCGACCGGGCGCCACGCCCAGTTCCTGGAGAAATACCCGGGACAGCGTACGCGGGCTCATGCAGGCCCGGTCGGCGAGGGCTTCCAGGGACAGGTCGCCGGCGAGGTTGGCGGGAATCCACTCCAGCAGCGCGGCCAGGCGCGGGGTGCGGCTCGGTTCCGGGGTCAGCCAGGCGCTGAACTGGGCCTGGCCGCCAGGACGCTTGAGGAACATCACCAGGCGTCGCGCGACGCTGAGCGCCAGGCTGCGGCCGAGGTCGGCCTCGACCAGCGCCAGGGCCAGGTCGATTCCCGCCGTGACGCCGGCCGAGGTGAAGATGTGGGCGTCGCCGTCGCGGCACCGCGGGTCGTAGGTGTGCAGGCGGTCGCCTTGCACATGGACGCCGGGAAACCCCTGGCGCAGCGTCGCCACGTCGGCCCAGTGGGTGGTCGCCGGGCGCCCGTCGAGAACCCCGGCGGCGGCCAGGATCAGCGCTCCCGAACACACCGAGCCGAGCCGCCGTATGCACGGTTCGGCGGCTTTCAGCCAGGCGAGCAGGTCGGCGTTGCGGGACTGCGCCTCGACACCGAGGCCGCCGGGCACCAACAGGGTGTCCAGGCTTTCCGGCGGACAGTCGCGCCAGGCGAGGTCGGCGCAGATGCGGATGCCCGCAGAACTGGGCACCGCTTCGCTACGCTCGCCGAGCACCTGTATCCGGTAGAAAGGCGGCAGGCCCTGGCGCTGGCGTTCGACGTTGGCCGAGGCGAATACCTGCAGCGGTCCGGTCACGTCCAGGCTCATCACGTCGGGATAGATCAGGCAGGCAATCAGGCGCGGTTCGGGCATGGCACAACCTCATGGCGATGGCGGCAGTCTGGCGTCCTTCGGGCCTGGCCGCAATGCCAGTCGGCCCACGGATCTTGCCATTCGCTCGCCGGGGCGTCCCGCTGCGCCGATGGTTGGTATCGCCTCGGCACGCCGCATGCCCTATTGTCTGGTAACGGGTGATGGCTTTTTGACTCATCGCTGCAGAGGCGCCAGGGTATTGTCGTCCAGGCCTGTTTCAGCGTTCGGTCCGAGGTAGGGGAGTCAGCATGCTTGCACGCGACAGCCTGGTACAGGCTGGTCTGCCGGATAATCCGTATGCGCGCCAGTTGCGCAACGGCTTTCGTTGGTTGCGGTTCGAAAAGGAGCTGGAAAACGAGTTTCGCGAGTTTCTCAGCTGGAACTCGCTGATGCAGCGGCGCGCTGCCATCGGGGTGGCGTTCCTGATCTGGGCGCTGTTCATCGTGGCCGACTGGATGATGGTGGACATCCGCCTGCACCCCAGCCTGTTCGAGCAACTGCTGGGCGTGCGCCTGGGAATGATCGGCCTGCTGCTGGTGGTCTGGCCGGCGGCCTTCCTGCCCAGCCTGCGCAAGGTCGGCGATGCCATCGCGCCCTACTGCCTGCTGCTGATCAACCTGGCGGTGCTGGCCTGCGACGTGCTGTTCGAGTGGCATGGGGTGCCGCGCTTCACCCAGTTGGGCGCGACCCTGGGCATCCTCGCGGTGTTCTTCCCACTCGGCCTGGCGTTCTGGGCCTGCGTGCGCCTGGCGTTGCTGTGCCTGGCCCTGAACCTGGCGGTATTCCTGCTCTTCGGCGGCGAAGAGAACCTGCGCACCAACCTGCTGAATACGCTCTACAACGGCCTGGTGGTCCTGATCTGTTCGTTCGCCCTGTACCTGCAGGACTACGCCCAGCGCGAGCAGTTCCTCGGCCGGCGGCTGCTGGGCATGATGGCCGAACAGGACAGCCTCACCGGCCTGGTCAACCGGCGCTACTACGAGCTGCTCGCCCAGCGGGCCCTGGAGCAGGGCGCCCGCGAAGAAAAGGGGGTGGCGCTGATCCTGGTGGATGTCGACGACTTCAAGGCCTACAACGACCACTACGGGCATCCGGCCGGCGATGCCGCCCTGCGCCAGCTTGGCGTCGTGCTCCGGCAGGGCGCGCGGCGGCCGCTGGATATCGCCGCGCGCCTGGGCGGGGAGGAGTTCGCCGTGTTGCTCTACGACAGCGAGGAGGGCAACACCCTGGCCATCGCCGAGCGCCTGCGGCAGGCGGTGGAGGCGCTGGGCATCGAGCACCTGGGCTCCAGCGCCGGCCCCTGCCTGACCATCAGCCTGGGGGTGGCCTATTCGACCTCAGGCATGGGCCTGGACGCGCTCTATCGCGAGGCCGATCGCGCGCTCTACGAGGCCAAGGATGCAGGGCGCAACGCGGTGCGCGTGGCGTTCCGGCAGCACGACCGCCTCGAATAGAGGAAACGAAAAAAGGCGCCCGTGGGCGCCTTTCGTCGTATGGAGCGGCTCAGCCTTGGCTGGGCATACTCCAGTCCTGCAGGTTGTAGCCGTTGTGGCTGAGTTCTTCGCGTGCCTGTTGCAGCAGGCCGGCAAGCTGCTCCGGATCGGAGTAGGCGGAGCTCGGAATGCGCGCACGGCCCAGCAGGCGGGTGCCGGTGCGATCGACTACGGACAGGCTCAGGCCGCCGTCACTGCCTAGCTCGGACCAGGCAACGCACTGGTATGGCTGGAAGGCGCGCCCGGTGATCAGCAAAGCCTCGTTGAAACGGAGCGTAGCGTTCATGGGAGTCGGTCTCTCTCGTTCATGTCTGTGTGGAACATGGGTGGCGCTTCCCGGCTCCACCGTGTTCGGTCACGCTAACTGATGCTTTCGAAAGCGAAAAAGTCACGGCGTGGCGCGTTTGTGCAACAGGTTGTCGCTTTTTCGAAGGGTTTAGGCGTGCCGAAGCGGCTAGGCGCGGTGTTTTGTCGCAGATTTCCAGGAGCGCGGCCAGGCCGCCTTGCGCTCGCCGCCCGCGCCTGCACAGCCTAGAATGGCGGCCCACCTGTGGCAGCGGACCGCTTCGCATGGATATCGACCTCGCCCGTACCTTTCTGGAGATCGCCCGCAGCGGTAGTTTCGTCGCTGCCGCGGAACGCCTGCACCTGACCCAGACGGCCGTCACCGCGCGCATCCAGAACCTCGAAGGGCAACTCGGCTGCCGGCTGTTCGTGCGCAACCGCGCGGGCGCGCGCCTGACCGCCGACGGCGAACACTTCCTCGGCTACGCCAGCCAACTGGTGCAGACCTGGGATGCGGCGCGACGCGACCTGCCGCTGCCGGACGGCTTCCGCAACCTGCTCAACCTCGGTGGCGAGGTCAGCCTGTGCAATCCGTTGCTGCTGAACTGGATGCGGCGCCTGCGCGAGGCGATTCCCGGCCACGCCGTGCGGGTCGAGATCGGCCAGGGCGCCGACCTGCTCAAGCAACTGGAGCAGGGCGCGCTGGACGCCGCGCTGGTCTACCAGCCGGAATACTGGCCAGGGCTGCAGGTCGAGCAGTTGCTGGAGGAGAAGCTGGTGATGGTGCGTTCCGTGGTATCCGCGGAGCCTTATCTCTATGTCGACTGGGGCCCGGATTTCCGCAGCCAGCACGATGCCGCGCTGCCGGACCGGGCCAAGGCCGCGCTGGCCTGCAACCTCGGGCCGCTGGCCCTGCAGTACATCATGCAGAACGGCGGTAGCGGCTATTTCCGTACCCGGGTGGTGAGCAGCTACCTGGATGGCGGCACCCTGCAACGGGTCGAGCAGGCGCCGGAGTTCGCCTACCCCACCTACCTGGTGTACTCCCGCGAGCGCCTGTCGCCGACCCTGCGCCATGCGTTCCAGTTGCTGCGCGAAGTGGTCCGCGAGGACAGCGACTGGTCGCAGCGCTGGGACTACGTGATCTGATCGGCCTGGCCCAGGTGCTGCAGCCAGTTGCGGTAGAGCGCGGCGATCAGGTCGGTCTGGCTGACGATGCCGACCAGGTAGCCGGCTTCGTTGAGCACCGGCAGGCAGTGCAGGCCTTCGTCGGATAGCAGCGAGACCAGCTCGACGGCGTGGGTGTCGGCCTGTACGCAGACCACTGGGGTGGTCATGATCGTCTTCAGCTTGGTCCCGCGCAGGAAGCGCAGGCGCTTGAACGGGCTGCCGTCGGGGCGGAAGTGCTTGAGCAGGTCGCTCTGGGTGACGATGCCGGCCAGCCGCCGATGCTCGTCGAGCACCGGCAGGGCCTTCAGGCGGTGGTCCTGCAACTGTTTCCAGGCGTCGTCGATGAAGGTCTCGGTGCTGGCGGTCTGCACGTCGCGGGACATGATCCGTGCCGCGGTCAGCTCGCCCATGCGCCGGCGCAAGGCGTAGCGCTCGGTGTGGTGGATCAGTCGCTCGAGGTCGTCGCGGGTGATGTCGACGTATTCGCCGAAGTCCTGCAGCGCCTGGTCCAGGTCCCGGGCGGAGAAGTCCGTCCGCGCGCTCGGCGCCAGGTCGCGGGTGCCATGGAGATTGGCCCGCGGCGGCTGGTAGGGCCGCGGGTAGGGAGAGCGCATCAGGTTGTTGTAGAGCAGCGCGCAGCCGATCAGCACCAGGGTGGAGAGCAGGATCGGCCAGACCACGTCGATGCCGAGTTCGCTCAGGGACGGGTTGAGGGCCACGCTCAGGGCCAGCGCGCAGCTCGGCGGATGCAGGCAGCGCAGGGCGAACATCAGCAGCATGCCGAGGGCCATGCCGACCAGGGCCGGGGCCAGATCGTGTCCGAACCAGTAGGCGCTGAGGCCGCCGGCCAGGGCGGCGACCAGGTTGCCGCCGAGCATCGACCAAGGTTGCGCCAGGGGGCTGGAGGCGAGGGCGAACAGTAGTACGGCGGATGCGCCGAGCGGCGCTGCCAGGCGCAGCGCCAGTTCGCTGCCGAACAACGCCTGGCAGGCGAATACCGCGGCGAGCGCGCCGATGCAGGCACCGAGTCCGGCGCGCAGGCAGTCGCGCGGTCGAGCGTTCAGGGTCAGGGGGCGGAAGCCTTTCAGCCAGGTGCGTACGGCGGTGCTGGGGGAGTCGTTCATGGAACTCTTCGAAGCGAAAGAAAGGGGCCGTTGCCGGCCCCGTAAGGCACTTTCGTGCTGGAGGCATCCATCCCTGGATGATGGAGTCGGTTCAGGCGAGGAACGGCGGGCCGGCGGCCTCGCGGGATTCCTCGAGGGGGCGGACCACCTGCCGGCAGATCTTGCCGGTATCCCGGGCGACCCGGCGGGCGGCCTCGGGATCGTCGGCGAACGGCAGCAGGGCGGCCTGCTCGCGTTCCTCGCGGGTACTGCCGGCGAGGCTGAGCGCGAGGCCGAGCACCAGGGTGGGGAGGCACAGCAGGGACAACAGCATGTTCAGGCCCCCTGGCCGGCCGCCAGGACCGGCTGCCGCTGCTCCTGCGCGCTGCGCAGGGTCCGCCAGGTGTTGTAGGCCATCAGCAGCATGCCGCTGGCGAAGGTGGCGCCGCCGAGCAGGCGCACCACGTAGCCCGGATGGCTGGCCACCAGCGCCTCGACGAACGAGTAGGTGAGCGTGCCGTCCTCGTTGATCGCCCGCCACATCAGGCCCTG
>NZ_SCND01000347.1:0-6279 GCF_005503585.1 Pseudomonas sp. 2VD | reverse complement strand
GCCTCGATGATCGACCTGGAAATGATGGCCAGCCTGCTCGATGCGCTACCGCCGCAGGCGCGCCTGATCCTGCTCGGCGACAAGGACCAGTTGGCCTCGGTAGAGGCCGGCGCGGTGCTCGGCGATCTCTGCCGGGATGCCGAGGAGGGCTGGTACAGCGCCGAGACCCGCGCCTGGTTGCAGCGGGTCAGCGGCGAAACCTGGCAGGGCTTGCGCGAAGGTTCGGCGCAGGCGCATCCGCTGGCGCAACAGACCGTCATGCTGCGGCATTCCCGGCGCTTCGGCGCGAGCAGCGGGATCGGGCGCCTGGCGCGGCTGGTCAACCGGCAACAGGCCGATGACGCGCGCGCGCTGCTGGACAGTCCGCCCGCCGACCTCTTCGACCTGCGCCTGCGCGGGGAGCGCGATGCAGCCTTCGCCCGGCTGTTCGTCGACGGTCATCCGCAGGCGCCGGGCACGCCGTACGGCTACCGGCACTACCTGCAACGCCTGGCCGAGGGCCGCCCGGCCGCCGGACTGGCGCTGGAGGATGGCGCCTGGGAGCGCTGGGCGCAGTCGGTACTGACGGCTTTCGACGCCTTCCGCCTGCTCTGCGCGCTGCGCCGCGGCCCATGGGGCGTGGAAGGACTGAACCAGCGGGTGGCGGCGGAACTGCTGCGCCTTGGCCTGATCGAGGCCGATCACGGCTGGTACGAGGGGCGGCCGGTACTGGTGACGCGCAACGACTACAGCCTGGGGCTGATGAACGGCGATATCGGCATCGCCCTGCGCCTGCCCGAGCGCAACGACGACGACAGCCTGCGCTTCGCGCTGCGCGTGGCCTTCCCGCGCAACGACGGTAGCGGCGGCGTGCGCTTCGTCCTGCCGAGCCGCCTGGTCGAGGTGGATACCGTGTTCGCCATGACCGTGCACAAGTCGCAGGGCTCGGAGTTCGCCCATACCGCGCTGGTCCTGCCGGACGCGCTGAACCCGGTGCTGACCAAGGAGCTGGTGTACACCGGTATCACCCGCGCCCGCGACTGGTTCAGCCTGGTGGAAAGCCTGCCCGGGGTGTTCGAGGAAGCAGTGCGGCGCAAGGTACGCCGGCTCAGCGGGCTGATGCTGCATCTGCGGCCGGAAAGGGAAGAGCAGCCGCCGCATGCTCCGGGTGAACAGACCGAACTGCCGTTCTGACGTGCCGCCCGGGCGGTCGGCTCAGCCGACCACCTTCAGGCTGCTCATGCCGTTGCCCTCGCGCTGGACCCGCACCTGGACCGGGATCCGTTCGTGCATTTCCTGAACGTGGGAAATCACCGCCACCTTGCGCCCCTGGGCCTGCAGGTTGTCCAGGGCATCCATCGCCAGTTGCAGGGATTCCGGGTCGAGGCTGCCGAAGCCTTCGTCGATGAACAGCGACTCGATGCGCAGCTTGCTCGATGCCATCGAGGCCAGGCCGAGCGCCAGGGCCAGGGAAATCAGGAAGGTCTCGCCGCCGGAGAGCGAATACACCGAGCGCAGTTCGTCGCCCATCTCGGTGTCCACCACCAGTAGGCCCAGTTCGCTGCCGCCGCGCTGCAGGCGGTAGCGCCGCGCCAACTGGCGCAACTGCACGTTGCTGTGCTGCACCAGCAGGTCGAGGTTGTAGCCCTGGGCGATGCGGCGGAACTTGTCGCCGCTGGACGAACCGATCAGTTCGTTCAGGCGGCCCCATCTGCGGAACTCGGCGCGGGCTCGCTCCAGTTCGGCAAGCAGCGCCTGGCTCTGCTCGCGGCGTTGGTTGTCGGCCTGCAACTGGCTGTAGGTATCCAGGTAGGCCTGTTCGCTGGTGGCCAGGCGTTCGCGCTGTTGCCGCAGGTTGTCTTCCAGCGCCTCGCGGTCGGTTTCCGGCCGCTGCCGGCGATGCTGGAGCAGTTGCGCCTGGCGCTCCGCTTCCAGAGTCTGCTGGCGGGTGATCTCCTCTTGCAGTCGCTGCAATTGCTCCCGCCATTGCGTCGCCTGTTCCTCGGAAAGGCTGAGCAGGGCGTCGAGGCGGCTGTCGTCGAGGTTGTCCTGGCGTTCGCGCCAGGCCTGCCAGTCGGCCTGCAGGCGCTGGAACTCCTCCTGTTGGCGCTGCCGTTGCTGCTGCAGGTGTTCCAGGGCTTCGGCGAGTCGCAGTTGTTCCTCGCGCAGCGAATCCAGGGGCGCCTGGAGCGTCTCGACAGCGCTCTGCGCCGCTTGCGCGGCGTGCTCCAGCGATAGTTGCCAGTCCTGGGCGCAGGCGTGCTGGCCCAGGTGAGCGCCGAGGCGTCCGTTCAGCTCGGCGAGTTCCGCCTGGACCCTTTCCTCTGCCTGGCGGGCTTCGTTGCGTTGCTCGTCGCTTTGCTTCAGTTGCCAGCTTGATTCATCGCAGCGCTGCTTGAGCTCCTGCAGACGCTGTTCGACCTGCTGAAGCCGCGCCTGTTGCTGCCGGCGTTGCTCGATGGACTCGCCGAGGGCCTGGAAAGTCCGCAGCGGATCTGCCTGCCAGCGCTGCCAGTGCTCGTCGGAGAGCAATGGATGCAATTGCTGGCTGTCCTCCTCGACCTGCTGCTGCAAATGTTCGTAGCGCTGCCGTTGTTCCGTCAGCGCCTGCTGGCGCTGTTGCAGGATCGTCTCGGCGGCCCGCAGTTCCTGCTGCAATTGCTGGGTCTGGCGCTGGCGGGCGATCAGCCGGTCGAAGTCTCGTTGGCACTGCTGGCGCTGCCCAGCCAGTTCGTCCAGGCGTTGTGCCAGCCACTCCAACTGCGCGGATGGCTGCAGGAGTCGCAGTTCTTCCGGCAGCGTCCATTGCTCCAGTTGCCGATCGAGCGCGGCCAGTTGGCCGGTCAGTTCCTGCTGCTCCTGGCGACGCTGGTTGAGTCTTTCCCGCTGGCTGGAATAGCCCTCGCGCAGACCGACCAGGGTCTGTCGCAGCCGCTCGAGGGCCTGCTCGGCGCGGACCTGCTCCTGGTCGTCGTGTTCACCGAGCGCGGCGAGCAGTTGCTCGGACTGGTGATAGGGATGCTCCTGGCTGCCGCAGACCGGACAGGCCTCGCCGTCCACCAGGCCGGCGCGCAGTTGCTCGACGCTGGCGCTGCGGGCCAGACGCTGGCGCTGGAGCAACTCGCGGGTGACCTGCAGGGCCTGCTCCGCCGCCTTCACCTGCTCGGCGCATTGGCTGCCTTGTCGTTTCAGGTCGAGCAATGCCTGCTCCTGCTCGACCATACGCTGGTCGAGTTCGCCCAGGCGTCGAGCCAGGCCGGTGCGTTGGTCGAGGGCCTGTTGCCATTCCTTGTGGAGCGCTTGTTGTCGTTCCAGGCTATCGGTCTGCCGGCGCAATTCGTCCAGGCGTGCCGCCAGGTCGTCCGGCTCGCTGCCATGGAGGGCGGTCCATTGCGCCTGCAAGCGTTCGAGCGGTTCCCCGGCCTGGGCCAGGGATTTTTCCAGCTCGGGGAGCTGCGCCTGGCTTTCGAGCGCGCGCTGGCGACGTTGCACGAAGGCGGCGAGCTGGCCCTGGTGGGTCGCCCAGGCGTCGCCGAGCGCGGCGAGAGCCTGGTTGTCGCGCAATGCCGCCTGCAGTTGCGCCTGTTCCGCGACATGGCGCTGCTGCTCCATATCCAGTTGCCGAGCGGCGTCGCTTTGCTGGGCGTGGCGCTGGTTCGATTGCCGATGGAGTTCCTGTCGCTCGGCCAGCGTTCGCTCCAGGCGCCTGGCCTCGCTCTCCAGCTGGAAAGCCTCGCGCAACGGCGCCTGGGCCTGACGCAGATGGTCGTCGGCCTGGGCCTGGCGCTCGCGCGCCTCCCGCACGCGGGCCTGCAATCCTTGCAAGCGCTCGGCGCCCGCGGCTTGCTGCTCGGTGCGCTGCCGCTGCTGCTGCTCGGAGTGCCGGAGTTCCTGCTCGAGTTGCTTCAGGCGTTCGATCAGTCCGCGAACCGGAGCCAGGCGCTCCAGCCATTGCAGGGTTTCCCGCTCCGTCGCCAGGGCGTCCCAGGCCTGCCTGGCCTCGGCCAGTTGGCCTTGTGCGTGCTCGCAGGATTGCAGCAGCCGCTGCTCCTCGGTGAACCATTGTTGCTGGCCTTCCAGGTGCTGCAGGGCCTGTTGCTCCTGGAGACGCGCCTGGGCGTGGGATTCCAGCGCCGCCTCGAGCCCGGCCCGGGCCTGCTCGGCCAGCGGCAGGCTGCCTTCCAGGCGTTGCTCGAGTTGCTTGCGCTGCTCGTCGGCCTGGCTGGCGCGCTGATAGGCGGCTTTGCTCAATTGGCTGTACAGGCCGGTGTCGGTGAGTTTCTCCAGCAATGCGCCGCGGTCGTTGTCGCTGGCCTTGAGGAAGGCGCTGAATTCGCTCTGGGCCAGCAGCACGGCGCGAGTGAACTGGGCGAAATTGAGGCCGAGCTTCTGCTCCAGCTGTTCGCGGAACTCGCTCTTCTTGTTCGCTGCCAGCATTTGCTGGGTCTCCAGGTCCTGGAGGCTCTGCTGGCTCTTTTGCAAGGCGCCGTCCGCCTTGTCCCGGGAGCGCCGGGTTTCCCAGCGGGCGCGATAGCGGTGGCCGTCGATGCCGACGAAATCCACTTCGGCGTAGCCGCTGGCGCAACCGCGGCGCAGCAGGTTGCGTTCGTCGTTGCTGGACAGCTCGTTCCGGCCATCGGGAACCTTGCTGCTGGCCGAAGTGCTTTCCAGCCGCGGCGTGCTGCCGAACAGGGCCAGGCACAGGGCGTCCAGCACGGTGCTCTTGCCGGCGCCGGTCGGGCCGGTGATGGCGAACAGGCCGGCGCTGGACAGCGGTTCGCGGGTGAAGTCGATTTCCTGCTCGCCAGCGAGGGAGGCAAGGTTCTTCAGGCGGATGGCGAGAATCTTCATGGAGCGGCTTATTTCCCCGGGGGGTCTTCGGTGGCCAGTTCGACGCTTTGCAGCAGGCTGGCGAAGTCATCCAGCGCCTGCGCGTCCGGGCCGGAGCCATAGGCGCTTTCCCAGGCGCGGCTGAACAGTTCCTGGGGGTTGAGTTGGTCGAGCCCAAGCAGCGGCGCCTGTTCTTCGTCGCGGCGCTGGTATTCGCTGGCGATGCGCACCAGGCGACAAGCCTTGCCCTGCAAGGCGCTCTCGACCTGCTGGCGCAGGTCTGGTTGCGGCTGATCCAGCATGACGCGGACTTCCAGCCAGGGCCGCTGTTCGTTCAGCAGGTCGGCCTCGGCCAGTTCGCCGATTCGATCGAGCACCTCGCCAAGAGGCGCGGGGCCGATGCGCAACAGTTCCACCGCGCGTGGCACCGGGAGACTCTGTACATCCTTCAGGCGCTCACCTTCCAGGGTGACGAGGAGGACCTGGTGGCGATAGTTCACTTCGGCGAAGGACAGCGGCAGCGGCGAGCCGCTATAGCGAATGCGCTCCTGTCCGGCGACTTTCTGTGGCTTGTGCAGATGACCGAGGGCTACGTAGGCGATCTGCTCCGGAAACAGGCTGGCGGGCAGCGCTTCGACGTTGCCGATGATCAGGTTTCGCTCGGAGTCTTCGGAAACCGAGCCGCCGGCCATGTGTGCGTGGCTGACGGCGACCAGTGCCTGTCCCGGCGTGCGACGGGCTTGCGCGGCGGCAACCAGGCGTTCGTGCACCTGGCGGATACCGGCCAGGTAATCGTCGCCGAGCCCGCCTCCGGTGACTTCGGCGGGACGCAGGAAGGGCAGGGCCAGGCACCAGGCGGCGACCTGGCCATCCGCGTCGTGCAGGGGCAGCAGCAGGCGATCGCTATCGAGGCTTTCGTCTATCCAGCCGATCCGGCCAATGGCATGGGCGTTCAGTCGTTTCATCAGCGGAGCGGGCAGTTCGATGCGCGCGCCGGAGTCGTGGTTGCCTGCGATCATCACGATCTCCAGCCGCGGCAGCCGCCGATGGGCGCTGACGATGAAGTCGTAGAGGCGCTCCTGGGCTTTGAGCGGTGGATTGATCGTGTCGAAGATATCGCCCGCGATCAGCAGGACATCGGCGCGCTGCTCTTCCAGCTGGCGCAGCAGCCAGTCGAGGAAGCGCGCGTGTTCATGATCGCGGTCCTGGCCGTGCAGGGTCTGACCCAGGTGCCAGTCGGAGGTATGTATGAGGCGCATGGAACACTCGTCGAAAGCGGCGGAGCCGTGGCTCGCATTCCTTATATGAGGCAACAGAAGGAGAGGGCGGGGCAAGCCAGCCTATAAAGGAGGAATGGAGCGTCCTCTGGGCTTCCTGACCTTTGGGTTAAAAAGTTTCAAATAAGTGTTGACGCCAGTTTCTATCTCCCTATAATGCGCACCACTCCCGGCGACGACGAAGAGTAAATGC
>NZ_SCND01000346.1:0-6289 GCF_005503585.1 Pseudomonas sp. 2VD | reverse complement strand
GCACGCCGGAGACGCTGCCGACGTTCACCACCAGGCCGGACTTGCGCCTCAGTAGCGGGAACAGCGCGCGGGTCACGCCGACCACGGCGAACACGTTGGTCTCGAACTGCCGGCGCATGGCTTCGACGCCGCCGTCCAGCAGCGGACCCATGGCGCCGTAGCCGGCGTTGTTGACCAGCACGTCGAGGCCGGCGGCTTCGACTTCCAGTTCCTCGGCCAGACGGGCCAGCGCGGCGGCGTCGTTGACGTCCAGTTGCACCGCCTGGAAGCCGGCCTCGGCCAGGGCACGCACGTCGTCCTCCTTGCGCGCGCTGGCCCAGACCCGGTAGCCGGCGCGCTGGAAGGCGTCGGCCAGGGCGCGGCCGATGCCGCTGGAGCAGCCGGTGACGAAGGCGACGGGTTGGCTCATGGGCGGCGTTCCTTGGCTGGGAGTTGGAAGGAGGGCGGCCTACCGTACTGGATTCGCCGGCCGCGGAAAACCGCCCGAAGGCTCGGTCAGGCGTCCTTGCGCGCGATCCGCAGCGCCAGCGGCATGCGAACCCTGCGTGTCGAGGTCGGCTCGCCCCAGAGCGCGGCGACCCGTTGCAGGGCCTGGCGCACGAAAGCGTTGCCCTGCGCCTCGCGGCACAGGCGGCTGGCCGACCAGGTGGCCATGTAGTCGAACAACCGGGCCAGGCTCCATTGTTGCTCGATGACGAAGGCCGGCGCGGGGAGTTCGCCCAGCGGCAGCTCGACATCCCGGTAGGCGTTCCACAGCAGGCGGTTCTGTTGCGCCCAGTACGGGCCGATCGGGCGCAGGTATTCCTCGTCGATGGCGGCATCGATCTGCGCGTCGATGCTGAACCAGCCGTAGCCCCAGGCGGCGAACACACCGCCGGGACGCAGCACGCGCAGCAGCTCGCGGTTGAAGCGCGAGTGGTCGAACCAGTGCCAGGCCTGGGCTACGCAGACCAGGTCGAAGGCGGCGTCGGGATAGTCGGTGGCTTCGGCGTCCTGCACGCTATAGCGGATACCCGGATGGATAACGGCGTGTTCGATCTGCTGCGCGCTGGTGTCGCTGGCGAGGACTTCGCCGAAGTGCTGCGCCAGGCCGAGCGCGGCCTGGCCGGTACCGGTGGCGCAGTCCCAGGCGCGCCGGCGCTGGCCGCAGAGCCCGGCGAGATGGCGGTAGAGCGCATCGGGATAACGCGGGCGGGCGCTGGCGTAGGCAGCGGAGCCCTGGTCGAACAGACGGCGGGTTTCCATCGGGTCCTCCCTCGGTCAGTTGCCGAAACGCCCGTCCAGGCGTTCGGCGCGGAATTCCAGGGTGCTGGCGCGATAGCCCGGACGCAGCGGCGGCAGCGGCAGGCAGTCGTGCCAGCTGTCGCCGCCGAGCAGGGCGTTCGGCGCCCGGTAGCGCGGGCTGTCGAAGCTGGTGTCGGCCAGGTTGACGCTGTCGCCGGGGCGGTAGGCGGCGATCCTCCAGCGTAGCTCCAGCAACGGACGGTCGCTGCCGTTCTTCAGCTCGACCGCCAGCGGCCGGTCCACCGGACAGCGTTCCGGCGCATAGCTCAGGCGCAGTTCCTGGCGTTGCAGGTGGCGGCTTTCGTCGTTGTCCTGCCAGATCACCCAGGCCGCCACCAGGCCCAGCCCGGCGAGAGCCGCCAGGGAGACCGGCAGGGCCTTGGCCGGGTATCGGACGAGGAGGATGACCCAGGTGAGAACCAGCAGCGCACCGATCAGCATTGAAATGTCCTTTCTTCGAAGCCGAGGGGACATCCTAGCGCACTGCTGCGTATCGCAGGCGGTACGGGCACGCTTACGCGGCGGAGGAGCCGCGATATGCGCGAGGGAGGCCGAAAGGCGGGCGGCAGGCTGGGGATAGCCGCCGCCCCCGGCCTCGCCGTCATTCGCAGCGGCGCTTGCCGCCCGGCGTCAGCAGACGCTCCAGCTCGACGAACAGGCGCTCGGCGTCCTGCGCCTCGCAGTCCTCGCCGTAGCGCTTCTTCAGGCCGTGTTCGCTGAGGGTCAGGTGCAGGGTCGGGACTACCTCGTGGCGCGCCAGGCAGCCTTTCACGCAATGCAGCGGGCATCCGTCGAGGGCTAGGATCGGTCGCCCGGAGCGGGCCCGGCGGACCAGCAGCGGGACGTCGCCGCCGACTCCGGCGATGCAGGACATCTCCGCCAGCCGGGCGCGATCCAGGCGCAGTGCGAGATCGTTGGCCAGTTGCGCCACGTTGGAGCAGCCGGAGCAGGCGTAGACCAGGGGAAGGGGATCGTCGGGGCTGCGTTCGAACATCATGACGGGCGCCTCGTGGAAGGAAGCCGCCAGTATCGACGCAGCGCCGCTGTGGATTTCTTGACCGGAATCAAGCCCGCGCGCGGCTTACACCAGGTCGTTCTCCACCGCCCACACCGCGGCCTCGACCCGCGAACGCATGCCGAGCTTGTGCAGCACCCGCTTGACATGGACCTTCACCGTGCCTTCGGTGATGTCCAGCTTTCGCGCGATCATCTTGTTGCTGTAGCCGTGGGCGATCTGGCGGAGGATCTGCCGTTCGCGCTCGGTCAGCTCGTCGAGGCTCTTCGAGCGGTCGTCGCCCCGCAGGGCCTGGGCGAGGATCTGGGTCAGCTGCGGGCTGAGGGTCATCTGTCCGGTGGCGGCCTGGCGGATGTGCTCAAGCAGGCGCTCCGGCTCCATGTCCTTGAGCAGGTAGCCGTCGGCGCCGGCGCGCAGGACGTTGACCACGTCGCCCTTGTCGTCGGACACGGTGAACACCACGATGCGCGCGTCGACTCCGGCCTCGCGCAACGCGCGCAGGGTGTCCAGGCCGTTCATGCCCTTCATGTTCAGGTCCAGCAGGATCATGTCCGGGTCCAGCTCGGCGGCCAGGCGCAGGGCCTCCTCGCCGCTGCCGGCCTCGCCGACCACGCTGAGGTCGTCTTCCAGTTCGAGCAACTGGGCGACGCCCTTGCGCATCATCGGATGGTCGTCCACCAGCAGCAGGCGAACCGGTTCGTCGGCGGTGGCTGGCATGTCCGTCATGGGGTCGGCTCCTTGGCGGCGGAGGGTTGCAGGGCGGTCGGCACGAAGCTGAAGAGCACTCGCGTGCCGTGGGGCGCGCGCGCTTCGAAGCGTAACTGGCTGCCGAGGGTCTGGCCGCGCTCCTGCATGATGGTAAGCCCATAGTGGCCGCTGCGGTTCTGCTGCGGATCAAAGCCGACGCCATCGTCCTCTACGGCGATGCTCACCTGGCCGTCGGCCTGGCTGCTCAGGCGCACCCAGGCCCGTTGCGCCTGCGAATGGCGAACCACGTTGGAGAGCGCCTCGCGGACGATCTGCAGGACGTGGATTTCCTCGTTGGGGCTCAGCGGCACGTGTTGCAGGCGGTTGTCCAGTTCGATCGCCACCTCGCCGCGCTCGCCGAACTCGGCCACGGCGTTCCCCAGCGCGGCTTCCAGGCTCGGCTCGTCGAGGCTGAGGCGGAAGGTGGTGAGCAGTTCGCGCAGTTGCCGGTAGGCGCCGTTGAGGCCTTCGCGCAGTTCGTCGAGGGTGTCCTCGATCTTCTCCGCCGGCGCCTCGCGCTTGAGCAGGGTGCCCAGGCGGCTGACCTGGATCTTCAGGTAGGACAGCGACTGTGCCAGCGAGTCGTGCAGTTCACGGGCGATGGTGCCGCGCTCGGCGAACAGGGCCAGGCGGCTTTCCTGTTCCTGTTGCAGGGACAGGGCGAAGGTGCGGGCGATGTTGTCGCAGAAGGTCTCGATCAGTTGCTGCTGCCAGTTCTCCAGGCGGCCGCTGCGGCTTTCGATGAACAGTTCGCCGAAACGGTGGCCGGCGATGGACAGGGGCTGCATCAGCAATGGCTGGGCCAGGGACGAGGGTTGGTCGCAGGCGCTGGCCTGCTCGCGGCAGCTACCGCAGTCACCCTGCAGGCAGAAGTCCGCCGGGCGCTCGGTGGTGGTCAGCGAACTGTAGGCGCGCTCGACCCCGTCCTTGTTCAGGCAGAGGGTCACGCGGCCGGCGTCTAGCACTTTCTCCAACTGGTTCAGCAGCGGTTGCAGGGTGCGGCTGTCGTAGGGGTTCTCGCCCAGCCGGCGGGCGCTGGCGTAGAGCAGTTCGAGGCGCTGGTGGCTCTGCGAGAGGGCGCGGGTCTTGTCCTCCACGCGCTCTTCCAGGTCGCCGTAGATGCTCTTCAGCTCGCCGGCCATCTGGTTGAAGCGCTCGCCCAGTTGCGCCAGTTCGTCCTCGCCGCTGTAGGTGACCCGCGCGTCCAGCTCGCCGCGGCCCAGGCGGCGGGCGGTGCTGGTGAGTTCGCGCAGCGGGCCGATGACGTGGTAGCTGAGGTCGTAGAGGGTGACGAACACCACCAGCAGGCTGAGGAACAGGCACAGGCCCTGCACCGTGCTGAGCAGTTGCGAGCGGCGCTCGGCCTTGGCCTGGAGGATGCCGACGAAACGGTCGATGTCGCCGACGTAGGCGTCCAGCACGGCGCGTCCGGGCAGCGCGCGCGGGTCCAGGCGCGCGAGGCCCTCGCGCAGCTCCTGGTGCAGCTGGCGGATCGGGTCGTCGGCATCCTGGCGTTGCAGCAGGCGGCGGATGTCGCCGCTGTCGAGGCGTTCGCCGAGGGTCCCGAGCAGCGCCTGGCGGCCTTCCAGGCTGGGCTCCAGGGCGACCCGGTAGGTGAGCATGCGCAACGAGCCGGCGTGGTTGATCACCGCGGCGTCCTGGTGCGTGTAGTCGGCGAAGAGCAGGGCGCTGAACATCCCGATCAGCGCCAGCGATACCAGCAGGGTGAGGTAGCAGCCGAAGCGGACTACCAGGGAGCGGCGCAGGATCGGCTTTCCGGCCCTGTCACTACCTCCAAAGAATCTGTCCCGCTGGTCAGCGTCCGGCGCGGTCGCCTTGTTCATGTGAAAAGCCTTTTAAAACAGTGGGTTGCGCAATAATTCAGACCATACCTCTTTCGAGGTAGGGGCGCGCATCTAGGCACGGAACGGCCGGTATTTCATTGATTCCTATCAAATTTGCATAGGAACACCTTCCCTAGGCTCTCGCTGAACGCTGTCCGTGCAGAGAGTTTAGCCATGGCTTCCCTACGTCAGAAACAGTACTCCGTCCTCGGCATGAGTACCTTGTCCTTCGCGGTGAATTTCGCCGTGTGGACGATGTTTTCGATCATCGGCATCCGCATCAAGGACGAGCTCGGCCTGAGCGAATCCCAGTTCGGCCTGATGGTCGCCCTGCCGATCCTCACCGGCTCCCTGGTGCGCCTGCCGCTGGGCCTGATCACCGACCGCTTCGGCGGCCGCATCGTGTTCTTCATCCACATGCTGCTGGTGGCCATCCCGATCTACGGCCTGGCCTTCGCCAGCCAGTACTGGCACTACCTGGTGCTCGGCCTGTTCGTCGGCCTGGCCGGCGGCTCCTTCGCGGTCGGCATCGCCTACACCTCGGCCTGGTTCGAGAAGGAGCGCCAGGGCACCGCGATGGGCATCTTCGGCGCCGGCAACGCCGGCGCGGCGATCACCAACCTGGTGGCGCCGATGATCGTGGTCGCCTTCGGCTGGCGCATGGTGCCGCAGGTCTACTCGGTGGCCATGCTGGTCACCGCCGTGCTGTTCTGGCTGTTCACCTGGACCGATCCGGCGCACCTCAAGGGTGCCGCCGAGGCCAGCCAGCGGCCGACCCTGGCCAAGCAACTGGCGCCGCTCGCCGAGCTGCGCGTCTGGCGCTTCGGCCTGTACTACTTCTTCGTCTTCGGCGGCTTCGTCGCCCTGGCCCTGTGGCTGCCGAAGTACTACATCGCCGAATACGGCCTGGACCTGAAGACCGCGTCCTTCATCACCATGCTGTTCACCCTGCCGTCCGGCCTGATCCGCGCCCTCGGTGGCTGGTTCAGCGACCACTACGGCGCGCGCTCGGTGAATTGGGGCGTGTTCTGGGTCTGCCTGGTGTGCCTGTTCTTCCTCTCCTACCCGCAGACCACCATGACCATCCACGGCATCCAGGGCGACCTCAGCCTGGGCATCGGCCTGAACGTCTGGCTGTTCACCTTCCTGGTGTTCGTCGTCGGCATCGCCCAGGGCTTCGGCAAGGCCAGCGTGTACCGGATCATCCACGACTACTACCCGAGCAACATGGGCACCGTCGGCGGCATGGTCGGGGTGATCGGCGGCCTCGGCGGCTTCTGCCTGCCGATCCTGTTCGGCTACGCCGCCGACCACATCGGCGTGCGCTCCTCCTGCTTCATGTTGCTGTTCGGCCTGACCGTGGTCTGCATGGTCTGGATGCACTACGCGATTAAGCAGC
>NZ_SCND01000345.1:0-6318 GCF_005503585.1 Pseudomonas sp. 2VD | reverse complement strand
GTACGTGCACATCCCGTGGTGCGTGCGCAAGTGCCCGTATTGCGACTTCAACTCCCACGCCGCTGGCCCGGAGCTGCCCGAAGAGGCCTATGTCGACGCCCTGCTCGCCGACCTGGAGCAGGACCTGCGCCATGTCCACGGCCGGCGCCTGGGTTCGATCTTCTTCGGCGGCGGCACACCCAGCCTGTTCTCGGCCAAGGCCCTGGGCCGGCTACTGGAAGGCGTCGAACGCAAGGTCGGCTTCGCCGACGGCATCGAGATCACCCTGGAAGCCAATCCCGGCACCTTCGAACAGGTCAAGTTCGCCGACTACCGGCGCCTCGGCATCAATCGCCTGTCCATCGGCGTACAGAGCTTCCAGGCCGACAAGCTGCAGGCCCTGGGACGCATCCACGACGGCGCCGAGGCAGTGCGCGCCGCCGACATGGCGCGCCAGGCCGGCTTCGACAACTTCAACCTCGACCTGATGCACGGCCTGCCCGGGCAAAGCCTCGACGACGCCCTGGCCGACCTGCGCCAGGCCCTCGCCCTGGCCCCCACGCACCTCTCCTGGTACCAACTGACCATGGAGCCGAACACGGTGTTCTGGAGCCAGCCGCCGGAGCTGCCCGAGGACGACATCCTCTGGGACATCCAGGAAGCCGGCCAGGCCCTGCTCGACGCGCACGGCTACCGCCAGTACGAGACCTCCGCCTACGCCCGCGACGGCCTGCGCGCCCGGCACAACCTGAACTACTGGAGCTTCGGCGACTTCCTCGGCATCGGCGCCGGCGCCCACGCCAAGCTGAGCGCGCCGGACGGACGCATCGTGCGGACCTGGAAGACCCGCCTGCCGAAGGACTACCTCAACCCGCAAAAGGCCTTCCAGGCCGGCGAGCGCCCGCTGGAAGCGGCCGACCTGCCATTCGAGTTCATGATGAACGTGCTGCGCCTGGTCGACGGCGTCCCCGCCGCGCTCTACCCGCAGCGCACCGGCCAGCCGCTGGCGGCGATCGCCGATGCCTGCGCCGCCGCGCGCGACGCCGGGCTGCTCGCCGACGACCCGCAGCGCCTGCGTCCCAGCGAACGCGGCCAGCTGTTCCTCAACGACCTGCTGCAACATTTCCTGCCGTGACGACGGATGCACGCCCATCCGTGCCGGCAGGCAGGTAAACTCCGCCGACCGACACGCCGATTCGTTACAAGGAACCCTCGATGGATTACGCGCTGGACCTGATCGCCACCCTGTCGCGCTGGAGCCGCAGCCACCTGTCGGACATTTCCCTGGCCATCATGGCCACCCTGCTGGTGCTGTTCGGCCCGGCGATCAACGCCTGGGTACAGCAGCGCATCGGCAGCCTCAACTTCGTCTTCCGCACCCTGCTGTTCGTGCTGATCTGCGCGGTCGGCTACGGCCTGGCGATGGTCTTCGTCACCCCCTGGCTGGCCAAGGGCCTCGGCTACTTCAACAACTACACCCTGGCGCCCGTGCTCCTGCTAGTGTTCTTCGTGATCGGCATGATCGCCGATCGCAGCTGAGCCCCCGGTCTCCCGGCGGCCAGCGCCGTCCCCAAGAGCGTCATGGCCTCCGGGAGCCCGCATGAAACCGATCAAGCACCTCTATCTGCATTTCACCGACGGCCAGCGCCTGTCGCTGCGCTTCCCGCGCCAGCAGGACGACCCGGCCGAGGTCGCCCGCAGCATCCGCCAGCAACTGGACACGCCCTATCTCAGCGTCGAGGTCGACGGCGACCTGCTGCTGATTCCGCGGGACAGCATCAAGTACCTGCAGATCAGCCCGGCGCCGGCGCGCCTGGACGACGACGGCACGCTGCGCGGCGCCGAGCTGATCGTCTGAGGGCCGTCCGCCTCAGTTACCCTCCCGGCGCAGCGCCTGCGGGGTGAAGTCGCGCGGCCCGACCTGGACGCCGAAGTCGTACATCGGCTCGTTGTTGTCCAGCCCATCGACGAAGTAGCGGCCGCCCTTGAAGTCGTAGATCGCTTCCAGGGTGCTGGAGACCAGCGGCACATCGTAGTAGTTGATCGGATGGACCTCCTGGGCCCGGGTCAGCACGCCATCCTTGTCGTAGATGTCGGCGGCGAGGATCTGCCAGCTGTCTTCGTCGAGGTAGAAGCGGCGCTTGGCGTAGGGATGGCTGAAGCCCTTGCGCAGGGTCGCCTCGACCACCCAAACGCGATGCAGCTCGTAGCGCAGCAGGTCGGGATTGATGAAGCGGCTCTTGAGGATGTCGCCATAGGCGAGGCCCTTCTGGTGCACCGCGTAGCTGTTGTAAGGCACCAGCATCTCGCGCTTGCCGAGCAACGCCCACTCGTAGTGGTCCGGTGCGCCGTTGTAGACATCCACGGTGTCCGCCGTGGCCATGCCGTTGGTATCCGGCTGCAGGCTGTCGTAGGCCAGGGTCGGCAAGCGCCGCACGCGCCGCTCGCCACGGTTGAAGCGCCAGGCCTTGCGGATCGACAGCACCTGGTCGAGGGTTTCCTGCACCACCAGCGCCGAACCGGCCAGGCGCGCCGGCGCGACCACCTTGTACTTGTAGTAGAACAACGTGTTGTCGAGGTTCTCCGGGATCATCCCCTCGCGGCCATAGACGAAGTACAGGTAGCGGTCGAGCTTGAGCAGGTTGTAGCTGCCGTTGGCCAGCACCGCCGCCTGGTTGGTCTGCAGGTGCAGTTGCTCGCCGCGGTAGCGCATGATGTGGTTCCAGATCGCTTCCTGGCCGCTCTGCGGCAGGGGGAAGGGCACACCGGCGGCAGCGCCCTGCACGCCGTTGCCGTCGGCGATCAGCTCGGCGCGGCTGGCGTTGGCGCGGGTAGCGTCGTACAGGCGCTGCGGCAGGGATGCGCTGCGGCGGGTGGGGAAGACCCGCAGGTGGTAGTCCGGGTTGGCCTGCAGCAAGGCCTGGGTGCCCGGCGTCAGCAGCGCCTGGTAGGCGGCCATGTTGCGGCTGTCGACGACCAGGCGCGGACGATCGGCGGCGAACGGGTCGAGGTGATGCATGCCGGGCCGGTAGCCGGCCGGCGCCTGGGTGATGCCGCCGGTCCAGGGCGGGATGCTGCCATCGGCGTTGCCGGCCCGCTCCGCTCCCAGCGGGGTCAGGTCCTGGTCCAGGCGTGCGGCCTGGACTTCGTCTACCTTGGCCTGCGCCGCCCAGGCGCAACCGGCCCCGAGCAACAGGATGCCCAGTTTCTTCAACACAGCAGTCTCCTTTGCAGCCGGCCGAGCCGTGCCGCTCTTATTATTGGATCCGGCCGAAGCCGGGAAACGTGCAGCTTGAAGGTGAGGTCCGCCGGGTGTTCCCGGTCTGCTTGGAGTCCCGGCGCCGGTTCGGCGCCAGGGATACGTCGCTGGTGCGGTGGATCAGTCGATGCGCTCGAACTTGAGGTCCCAGACGCCATGTCCCAGGCGCTCCCCGCGCCGTTCGAACTTGGTCACCGGACGCTCTTGCGGGCGCGCTACGAAGCGGCCGTCTTCGGCCTGGTTGCGGTAGCCCGGCGCCGCGCTCATGACGTCCAGCATGTGCTCAGCATAGGGCTCCCAGTCGGTGGCCATGTGCAGCACGCCGCCGACCTTCAGCTTGCGCCGCACCAGTTCGGCGAATTCCGGCTGGACGATCCGCCGCTTGTGGTGGCGCTTCTTGTGCCAGGGATCGGGGAAGAACAGCAGCAGCCGATCGAGGCTGGCGTCGGCCACGCAGTGGCGCAGCACTTCCAGCGCGTCGCAGCTATACACCCGCACGTTGCCCAGGCCCTGGGTCAGCAGGCCGTTGAGCAGCGCGCCGACGCCGGGCTTGTGCACCTCAACGCCGATGAAGTCGATGTCAGGCGCGGCGGCGGCCATTTCCAGGGTGGAATGGCCCATGCCGAAGCCGATCTCGAAAGTCCGCGGCGCCCGGCGACCGAAGATCGCGTCGAAGTCCTGAACCTCATCGCTCAGTTCCAGGCCGAACTTCGGCCAGCCCAGGTCGAGGCCACGCTGCTGGCCTTCGGTCATGCGCCCGGCGCGCATCACGAAGCTCTTCACGGTGCGCATCGGCCGTGCTTCGTCGTGTTCCGCCAGGGAGTCCTGGGCCGGGGATTGCGGGGTATCGCTCATGGAAAAGAAAACCTTGCTAGAGACAGAAGGGCGGGCTGCCTGCCGGACGCTTCCCGCATCCGGCGGACAGCCCGCCCCAGGTAGTCGGTATCAGTCGATCAGGCCGTCCAGCGGCGACGAGGCGCTGGCATACAGCTTGCGCGGCATGCGTCCGGCCAGGTAGGCGAGGCGACCGGCGACGATCGCGTGCTTCATGGCCTCGGCCATCATCACCGGGTCCTTGGCATGGGCGATGGCGGTGTTCATCAGCACCGCCTCGCAACCCAGCTCCATGGCGATCGCTGCATCGGAAGCGGTGCCCACGCCGGCGTCGACCAGCACCGGGACCTTGGCTTCCTCGAGGATGATGCGCAGGTTGTAGGGGTTGCAGATGCCCAGGCCGGAGCCGATCAGGCCGGCCAGCGGCATCACCGCGATGCAGCCGATCTCGGCCAGTTGGCGGGCGATGATCGGGTCGTCGCTGGTGTACACCATCACGTCGAAGCCGTCCTTCACCAGTTGCTCGGCGGCCTTGAGGGTCTCGACGACGTTGGGGAACAGGGTCTTCTGGTCGGCGAGGACTTCCAGTTTGACCAGGTTGTGCCCGTCCAGCAGCTCGCGGGCCAGGCGGCAGGTGCGCACGGCCTCGACCGCGTCATAGCAGCCGGCGGTGTTCGGCAGGATGGTATAGCGATCCGGCGGGATCACATCCAGCAGGTTCGGCTCGTCGGGATTTTGCCCGATGTTGGTGCGCCGCACCGCCACCGTGACGATCTCCGCTCCGGAGGCCTCGATGGCCCGGCGGGTCTCGTCGAGGTCCTTGTACTTGCCGGTCCCCACCAGCAGGCGCGAGCCATAGGTACGGCCGGCGATGACGAAGGGGGTATCGGTACTGGATGCTTGGCTCATCGGATGACTCCTGGATGGAAAGGCTTGCGGGGCCGATGGAAGGGTTCGGGGGCCAGGCCTAGCCGCCGCCGATGGCGTGGACGATCTCCACGCGATCGCCATCCTTGAGCGCGGTGCTGGCGTGCTGGCTGCGCGGCACGATATCCAGGTTCAGCTCGACGGCCACGCGGCGGCCGCCAAGCTCCAGGCGGGCCAGCAGGTCCGCGACGCTCTGCGCGTCGGGCAGCTCGAAGGGCTCGCCGTTCAGTTGAATCTGCATGGCTGGACGGTCACGAAAGTGAAAGGGAGCGGCATTCTAGCCCGATCCACCCCGATGACCAAGGCGCCTTGTCGACAAGTGCGCCGCCTGAGGCAACCGGTCTCAGGCGTTGCCCAGGCGCCAGGCGGCCAGCCCCAGGCACAGCCAGCCGGCGAGGAAGGAGACGCCGCCGAACGGGGTGACGATGCCGAGCTTGCCGACGCCGCTGAGGGTCAGCAGGTAGAGGCTGCCGGAGAACAGCAGGATGCCCAGCGTGAACAGGCCACCCGCCGCGCTCACCAGGCGGCCGTCCAGGCGGGTGGCGAGCAGCGCCACGCCGAACAGCGCCAGGGCATGGATCAACTGGTAGTGCACGCCGGTCTGGAATACCGCCAGGTACTCGGCGCTGAGCTGCTTCTTCAGGCCGTGGGCGGCGAACGCCCCGAGGGCCACGCCGGTGAAACCGAAAAATGCCGCCAACAACAGGAAGGGACGAAGCATGGACAAGACTCCGGTGATAGCATCCAGCCCGCTATAATGGCCGCCCCCTTCTTCCAAGCCAAGCCGCGCATGTTGCGATCCCTGTTCCGCCGCCTGTTCAAGTACCTGCTCTGGTTCATGGCCGCCAGCGTCGTGCTGGTCGCGGTCCTGCGCTGGGTGCCGCCACCGGGGACCATGGTCATGGTCGAACGCAAGGTCGGCTCCTGGGTCGACGGCCAGCCCATCGACCTGCAGCGCGACTGGCGCTCCTGGGAGCAGTTGCCGGACAGCCTGAAGGTCGCGGTGATCGCCGGCGAGGACCAGCACTTCGCCGAGCACCACGGCTTCGACCTGCCGGCCATCCAGCAGGCCCTCGCGCACAACGAGCGCGGCGGCAGTATCCGCGGCGCCAGTACGCTCAGCCAGCAGGTGGCGAAGAACGTCTTCCTCTGGTCCGGGCGCAGTTGGCTGCGCAAGGGCCTGGAGGCCTGGTTCACCCTGCTGATCGAGACGCTCTGGACCAAGCAACGGATTCTCGAGGTCTACCTGAACAGCGCCGAATGGGGCCCGGGCGTCTTCGGCGCGCAGGCTGCGGCACGCTATCACTTCGGCCTCGACG
>NZ_SCND01000344.1:0-6334 GCF_005503585.1 Pseudomonas sp. 2VD | reverse complement strand
CCCTTGAGCTTTTCCGCCTCGTCGAACGGCAGGTTTTCGTCGGGATAGGTCGGCGTCAGCCAGGCCAGCTTGTCGCTGCCGACCTTCTGCGCGAGCGTCAGCGAGGCGATTTCTTCCTGTAGGTTCACCGCCAGGCCGAAGTTGAGCAGGGCGAAGACCAGGGCCGAGTCCTCGGGCTTCCAGTATTCCGGACGGTAGCCGGACTGGGCCAGGTCCATCGGCAGCTTGTCGCGATAGCGATACAGGTAGGCGTTGACCCCGCGCGCGTAGACCTCGAAGAAGCGTTGCAGGCGCGGCGAGGCGTTCCTGTACTGGATCTCCGCGGCCTGGCGCAGGTTCACGGTACGCATAAAACGGTCGATCTCCAGCGCGCCGGGGCCGACCATCTCGGCCAGCCGTCCCTGGGCCAGCAGGCGCAGGCTGACCATCTGGCTCAGGCGGTCGGAGGCGTGTACGTAGCCCAGGGCGAACAACGCGTCATGGAAGGTGCCGGTTTCGATCAGTGGCATGCCCAGCGCGTTGCGCCGGATCGATACGTTTTGCGCCAGGCCCTTGATCGGTTGCACGCCGGAGGTCGGCGGCAGGCTGTCGGCGTAGCGATCGTCGAGCCAGGACTGGCAACCGGCCAGGCCCAGGAGGGTGCCGAAGGCCGCGGCGGCGCCGCAACGGGGAAGAAAACGCATGAAGGCTGGCGAGGCCATGGGGTGGGGGCTCCTGCGGGAGTGGTCGCGTCGAGAGGCGCTACGTTAGTGAGGAGCGCAGGGCTGCGCAAGCTCCGCCTGCGGTCGTCCGCGAGGACGTCCGCAGGCCGGCTCGGGACCCGCTACTGCGGCGGATTGATGCGCTCCACCAAAGCATAGGCGCGTTGCGTCGCCGGACGCTGGCGAATGCTCTCGAACCAGCGCTGCAGGTGTGGGAAGTCGGCGAGATCCTGCTCCTGCCACTGATGTGGGACGATCCACGGATAGATGGCCATATCGGCGATGCTGTAGTCGTCGCCGGCGACGAAGGCGCGGTCCGCCAGGCGCTGGTCGAGAACGCCGTACAGGCGCGCGGTTTCCTTGACGTAACGGTCGATAGCGTAGGGAATCTTCTCCGGGGCGAAGCGGTTGAAATGGTGGTTCTGCCCGGCCATCGGCCCCAGCCCGCCCATCTGCCAGAACAGCCACTGCAGGGTTTCCTGGCGCGCGCGCAGGTCCTTGGCGAGGAAGCGTCCGGTCTTTTCCGCGAGATAGAGCAGGATGGCGCCGGACTCGAACAGCGACAGGGGAGCGCCGCCGTCGGCTGGTTGGCGATCGACGATGGCGGGAATCTTGTTGTTCGGCGACACCTTCAGGAAATCCGCCTGGAACTGGTCGCCCTGGCTGATATTGATCGGATGGATGGCGTAGGGCAGGCCGGTTTCTTCCAGGAAAAGAGTAATCTTGTGGCCGTTCGGGGTGGTCCAGTAGTACAGGTCGATCATCGGTGCGTCTCCGGCTCGTCGATGGGCTACGAACGGAAGACTCTACGCCAGGAACCTAGGTTCGATGCAAACCGCTGTCGCGCATGACGCCCCGGCGGGGCTGGTGGCGCGCCAACGAAAAGGCCCGCTGCTCAGCGGGCCTTCGGATGCCGGCGCGTGCGAAGGGTCAGGCGCCGTGGCACTTCTTGAATTTCTTCTCGCTGCCGCAGGGGCAGGGATCGTTGCGGCCTACGGCCTTGAGCGGATTGCGCACCGGCTCGTGGCTGTGGTTGCAGTGCGGACCATGGACATGACCATGGCCATGATCGTGATGATGATCGTGGTCGTGGTTGCAGTTCGGGCCGTGTACGTGGGGTTCCTGACTCATGGTGGACCTATTCTGGGATGAAATCGCCGGGAATTATCTCGCCATTTCGTCTCAGGTGCACGCTGCGGCCGAACATCAGTCCGGTCTTCACTTCGCCCTGCAGGCGGTAGCGGATCGGCTCCTCGGGACGTTCAAGGAGCTTGACGATGTATTTCATGTGGCGCCAGAGATTGGTTCGCACCGGCACGTCGAATACCTCGTGGCCGTGGGCGGGAACCGTGAACCACTGGCCGGACTCGCCTTCTGCGAGCTGGATGTCGTTCAGTTGCACGGCGTACTGCAGGCCGCGTACCGGCAGGCTGAAATCGTTGGGGTTGTCGATGCGGAAGCGCATCACGAACTCCTGTTCCAGCAAGCGTGCCTTGACCACTTCCACCTTCAGCAGCTTGACGTCGGGGTCTTCGAAGCTGCCGGTCATCCAGCTGCAGCCCGAGAGATTGGAGAGAACTCCCCACGCCATTATTAGGCTGATAATTCTTATCATTTGCGCCTGGTAATTCATGCTATTCCCCCCGAGACGCCCCAGTTTAACAAGCAGTGATTGTGCTGCAACTTATTGTTGTATAGAGGAAAGATGTTTCAGGTACAGGCCTGTGTCCATATGTTTCCCGTAGCGCAGTCGGGGGAGCATGGAGAAGCGCGTACGCCCGTGCAAGTCTTCCCGTCGGCTGGCGTGACCGGCTCGGCTAACCTGAACGGACCCGCCGGCCAATTTGCCGGACCCAGTCACTCCACGCGTGGCTGTCGATGGGTACAATCGTTCGACGAAACGCCAGGGCCGCCATGCCGAGCGGCCCTTCACTCGGAGAGATGCCAATGAGCCGCTTTGAAATCGCCTTTTCCGGCCAGTTGGTCGCCGGCGCCCGGCCCGAGGTGGTCAAGGCCAACCTGGCCAAGCTGTTCCAGGCCGACGCGCAGCGTATCGAGCTGCTGTTCTCCGGCCGCCGGGTGGTGATCAAGAACAACCTTGATGCCGCCTCCGCGGAAAAATACCGCAGCGTGCTGGAGCGAGCGGGAGCGATCGCCGTGGTCGCCGAGATGGAGATCGAGGAGGTGGTCATGGCGCCGCCGCCTGCGCAGCAGGCCGCCGTGGAAGCCCCACAGGCCCGCGTCGCTGCGCGGGACAGCGCGCCCTCCGGGCGTTTGCAGGTAGCGCCGCGGGACGGCTACATGGCGGCGTTCGCCGAGGTCGATGCGCCGGATTTCGGCCTGGCTCCGGTAGGCGCCGACCTACAGGACGCCAAGGCCGAAGCCGAGGCGCCGAAACTCGACCTGAGCCGCTTCAGCGTCGCCCCGGTCGGTAGCGACATGGGCCAGGCACGCTCCGAGCCAGCGGCTCCGGCTCCGGACACCAGCCACCTGCGCCTGCAGGACTGAGGCGGGCAGCGGCCTGCGACAAGCCAGGACGTGGGGCGGATAACCGCGTCGCGGGCCGTGGCATCGGGGACAGGCGCGGGGTTGGAGGAACGCGTCGACCAGGGGCAGGCGCTTGCCTCAGTGGTCGAAATCGTCCTGGTAGACGAACTTGGGCATTTCCCAGTGGAAGCGGATGGCCAGCAGGCGGAACAGGAAGCCGCTGAACAGGGTGATCAGCATCGCCTGTTCGGAGGGCAGTTCCAGCTCCACGCAGATCAGGTAGCACCAGGCGCTGGCGAAGGACACGCTGGCATAGAGTTCGCGGCGGAAGATCAAGGGTACGTCGTTGCACAGGATGTCGCGGAGAATGCCGCCGAACACCCCGGTGATCACCCCGCTGATCGCCGCGATCAGCAGGCTGTGGCCCATTTCCAGGCTGACCTGGCAGCCGATCAGGGTGAAGGCCACCAGGCCGACCGCGTCGAGTACCAGGAACAGCGAGCGCAGGTGGCGCATCAGCGGCGCGATGAACACTGTCACCAGCGCGGCGACTGCGGTCAGCGCCAGGTATTCCGGGTGACGGACCCAGGTCAGCGGGTAATGGCCCAGCAGCATGTCGCGTACCGAGCCGCCGCCCAGGGCGGTGACGCAGGCGATCAGCACCACGCCGAACAGGTCCATGCTGCGCCGGCCGGCCGACAGCGCGCCGGTCATGGCTTCGGCGGTGATGGCGATGATGTAGAGCACGGTCAGCAGCATGGGGATGGGGCCCGGATGAAAAGGCTGCGCATTCTACCCGAGCGCTCGTCAACGCCCAAACCGCGCAGCCTGGCGCAGCATCTCAGGCGTGCATGCGCAACCAGAAGCGTTCCTGGCAGGCGTTGACGAAGTGCTTGTAGCGTGGGCTGATTTCCCGCCCGGCGGAATCCAGCACTTCGTAGCCGATCCAGCATTCCTCGCAGGCCCCGCTGCTTGGCAGGAGGTCGCGCTCGCAGTGCTGGCGCAGGCGCACGCCGTTGTCGAAACGGTAGAGCGCTTCGCAGCTGTGGATCTCGACGCCGTCCTCGCAGCGCTGTTGCTCTTCGACCTGCGCATCGCTTATCGAGACTGGCGAGGACAGGGCATGGATGGCGCGGATATAGCTGGCGAGCGAATGCATCAGGTGATCCATGGACCGCAGCATTTCTTCAGCTTGCCGCCGGCGCCGCAGGGGCAGGGGTCGTTGCGGCCGAGTTTCAGGGCCACGGTCGGATCGAGGAAGTACCAGCGACCGTTGCGCTGGACGAAGCCGGAACATTCGCGATGGGCATGTTCCCCCTCGGCGTCGTGCCAGCGCGCGACGAAGGTGACTCGCGCATGTTCCGGCTGGCCGCCGAGCACCTCGTGGTTTTCCACCTCCAGGCCGAGCCAGGTGCTGCCGTGGCTCCAGGCGCGGATGCCGTCGAGATCGAGGCCGGCCTGTTGCGCCGGCAGCGTGGTGTCGCGCAGGTAGTCCACCAGTCCGAGGGCATAGGCGCTGTAGCGCGAGCGCATCAGGGCTTCCGCGGTGGGCGCGGGATGTCCCTGGTGATAGCGGCCGCAGCAATCGTCGAGCGGGTCGCCGCTGCCGCAGGGGCAGGTGGGTTGGGTCATGGTTACCACCAGTACTTGCCGAAGTTTTCCGGGTTGGCCCAGAACTTGGCGTTCAGCCAATCGGGGACCTGCTTGTACTCGTACAGGTCGTAGGTGTACAGGGTCAGCGTCTGGCCTTCGCGCTGGAAGCGTTCGCTGTTCTGCATGGCGAGGGCGAAGAAGTCGGTTTCCTGCCAGTCGCTGGCCTCGAGGTCGACCAGTACGGCGACCCGGCTGGCGTTCAGGTTGCGCACGCCCGCGAGCAACTGCAGACCGGTGCGCTGCGGCAGGTGTTCCAGGCAATCGACGAACAGCGCCAGGTCGAAGCGCTGGCCGGCCAGTTCGGCGGGCAATGCCGCCGCCGGGCTGTGCGCCAGTTGGCACTGGGGATGGTTGTGGATGAAGGCCTCCACCGCCGGCAGCCGGCTGGCGCCGACCAGCAGCAAGCGCTTCGGCGCGTAGCGGGCGAGCAACGCGGCCAGGGCCTGCTGCGGGGTGCGGGGAGAAATCGGTTCGCTCATGGGAAAACACTCTCCTGGGATTCGCCAAGACTAGCCTGAAGCGCCTGCATGGCCTAGTGCTGGCGCTTTTTTCGGCTGGGGTCTTTACTCCCTATTTGTCGGTTACAACCGATCCACGAGGAGAGTTCCAATGAGCATCACGAGGACCGCTTTACCCCTGATTCTGGTCAGCGGCTTGCTGACCGGTTGCGCAGGGTTGCAGAAAAGCGACTGGCCGACCTGTGCGGCGGTCGGTGGTGTTACCGGCGCCGGCCTGGGCGCGATCGAAAGCAGCAGCTGGGCCGGCTGGGGCGCCCTGATCGGCGGTGGCGTCGGTGCCGCCTATTGCTGGGTGCACGGTGCCGGCGAACAGGTCGCGCCGCCGCCTCCGCAGCCGGTCGAGGAAGTCGCGCCGCCGCCTCCTGTCGTCAAGGAAGAAACCATTGTCGTGCGCGACCTGCACTTCGCCTTCGATTCGTCGAAGGTGGACGCCGCCGACAGCGAGAAGCTCAACGGCATCGCCGAACGCCTGAAAGGCGAGGCGGCCAGTACGCGCCTGAGTATCACCGGGCATACCGACAGCGTCGGTTCCGATGCCTACAACCAGAAGCTGTCGGAACGGCGCGCGAATGCCGTGGCGAACTATCTGATCGATGCCGGGGTGCCTTCGAGCATCATCGTCGGCGTGCAGGGATTGGGCGAAAGCCAGCCGGTCGCCGACAACAAGACTCGCGAAGGGCGGGCCGAGAATCGCCGGGTGGAAATCCTCATCAAGCGCGAATGACGCAGGCGGCGCGGAGCAGAACGGGGGCGTCGAAGCCCCCGTTTTCGTTCATGGCTGGCGCCGCGGCGGGCTGGCGAGTATGTTCCCCCGCACACGATGTCTTGGGGGGAGTTCCATGAAAGCGTTTCTCGGGCTGGGCAAGCTCGTGACCCTGGTGTTCTGGGGCGCGGTGCTGGTCAATCTGCTGCATCCGTTCGCCTATCCGCTGAACTGGCTGTTGTCGATAGCCGGCGGCCTGATCCTGTTGATCC
>NZ_SCND01000343.1:0-6339 GCF_005503585.1 Pseudomonas sp. 2VD | reverse complement strand
GCCGCCTTCAATCCCATGAAACGCCGCCGGCGGACGGCGCTGCCGAGCCCGCCGAACCGAACAAGGAGCCTTCGATGAGCCTGCATCTGAAACCCGGCCAGCTGACCCTGGCCGACCTGCGCCAAGCCTACCTGGCCCCCGTGCGCCTGAGCCTGGATCCCAGCGCCGACGCGCCGGTCGCCGCCAGCGTCGCCTGTGTCGAGAACATCATCGCCGAGGGCCGCACCGCCTACGGCATCAATACCGGTTTCGGCCTGCTGGCCTCGACGCGGATCTCCCCGGCCGACCTGGAGAAGCTCCAGCGCTCCATCGTCCTGTCCCATGCCGCCGGCGTCGGCGAGGCGCTGGACGACGCCATGGTGCGGCTGGTCATGCTGCTCAAGGTGAACAGCCTGGCTCGCGGGTTCTCCGGCATCCGCCGCAAGGTGATCGACGCGCTGATCGCGCTGATCAACGCCGAGGTCTATCCGCACATCCCGCTGAAAGGCTCGGTGGGTGCGTCCGGCGACCTGGCGCCGCTGGCGCACATGTCGCTGGTGCTGATCGGCGAAAGCCGGGCGCGCCATCGCGGTGAGTGGCTGCCGGCCGCCGAAGCGCTGGCGGTGGCCGGGCTGGAGCCGCTGACCCTGGCGGCGAAGGAAGGCCTGGCCCTGCTCAATGGTACCCAGGTGTCCACCGCCTACGCGCTGCGCGGGTTGTTCGAGGCCGAGGACCTGTTCGCCGCCGCCACCGTCTGCGGCGGGCTCAGCGTCGAGGCCATGCTCGGTTCGCGGGCGCCGTTCGATGCGCGCATCCACGCCGCGCGCGGCCAGCGTGGGCAGATCGACGTGGCCGCGGCCTATCGCGACCTGCTCACCGCCAGCAGCGAGGTGGCGCGTTCCCATGAGAAGTGCGACAAGGTCCAGGACCCCTATTCGCTGCGTTGCCAGCCGCAGGTGATGGGCGCCTGCCTGACCCAGATGCGCCAGGCCGCCGAGGTGCTGGAGATCGAAGCCAACGCGGTGTCCGACAACCCGCTGGTATTCGCCGCCGAGGGCGACGTGATCTCCGGCGGCAACTTCCACGCCGAACCGGTGGCGATGGCCGCCGACAACCTGGCCCTGGCGCTGGCCGAGATCGGTTCGCTGTCGGAACGGCGCATCTCGCTGATGATGGACATGCACATGTCGCAGTTGCCGCCGTTCCTGGTGGCCAACGGCGGGGTCAACTCCGGCTTCATGATCGCCCAGGTCACCGCCGCCGCGCTGGCCAGCGACAACAAGGCCCTGGCCCATCCGGCCAGCGTCGACAGCCTGCCGACCTCGGCCAACCAGGAAGACCACGTGTCGATGGCGCCGAACGCCGGCAAACGGCTCTGGGCGATGGCCGAGAACGTCCGCGGGATTCTCGCCGTGGAATGGCTGGGCGCCTGCCAGGGCCTGGACTTCCGTGAGGGCCTGAAGAGTTCGCCGAAGCTGGAGCAGGCTCGCCGCCTGCTGCGCGACAAGGTGCCGTACTACCAGGAGGATCGCTTCTTCGCCCCTGACATCGAGGCCGCCAGCCAGTTGCTCGCCAGCGGTTGCCTGAACGCGCTGCTGCCGGCCCGGCTGTTGCCGAGCCTTTGATACCCGCCCCCGGCCGCTCGGCCGGGGCGCTCCAGCAAGAACAACAACAGGAGAGCCGAGGGATGACGCACGACACGGGGCTTCGGCGCGGGCTGAACGCCCGTCATATTCGTTTCATGGCACTGGGGTCGGCGATCGGCACCGGCCTGTTCTACGGTTCCGCATCGGCCATCCAGATGGCCGGGCCGGCGGTGCTGCTGGCCTACCTGGTCGCCGGCGCGGCGGTGTACATGGTGATGCGCGCGCTCGGCGAGATGGCGGTGCACGAGCCGGTGTCCGGCTCGTTCGGCCATTACGCCAGCAGCTATCTCGGCCCCATGGCCGGGTTCGTCACCGGCTGGACCTACGCTTTCGAGATGATCATCGTCTGCCTCGCCGATGTCACCGCGTTCGGCATCTACATGGGGTTCTGGTTTCCCGACGTGCCGCGCTGGATCTGGGTACTGTCCATCGTGCTGTTCATCGGCGGGCTGAACCTCTGCCATGTCAAGGTCTTCGGCGAGCTGGAGTTCTGGCTGTCGCTGGTCAAGGTCGGCGCCATCGTCGCGATGATCCTCGCCGGGCTCGGCATCATGTTCTTCGGCTTCAGCCTGGACGGCGCGGCGACGTCCGCCACCGGCGTGCACAACCTGTGGCAGCACGGCGGCTTCCTGCCCAACGGTTGGGCCGGGCTGGTCGCCTCGCTGTCGGTGGTGGTGTTCGCCTTCGGCGGCATCGAGATCATCGGCATCACCGCCGGCGAGGCGCAGGACCCGCAGCGGGTGATCCCGCGGGCGATCAATGCGGTGCCGCTGCGCATCCTGCTGTTCTACGTGCTGACCCTGTTCGTGCTGATGGCGATCTTCCCCTGGCAGCAGATCGGCAGCAACGGCAGTCCCTTCGTGCAGATCTTCGACGGCCTGGGGATCGAGTCGGCCGCGGCGATCCTCAATGTCGTGGTGATCACCGCGGCGATCTCGGCGATCAACAGCGACATCTTCGGCGCCGGTCGCATGCTCTACGGCATGGCCCGCCAGGGCCAGGCGCCGGTCGGCTTCTCGCGGGTGTCGCGGCACGGCGTGCCGTGGATGACCGTGCTGCTGATGGCGGTGGCCCTGCTGCTCGGCGTGGCGCTGAACTACCTGATCCCGCAGAGCGTATTCCTGCTGATCGCTTCCATCGCCACCTTCGCCACCGTGTGGGTCTGGCTGATGATCCTCCTGGCCCAGGTCGGCATGCGCCGGCGCATGGGGCCGCGCCAGGTCGCCGCGCTGAAGTTCCCGGTGCCGCTGTGGCCATTCGCGCCGGCGGCGGCGATCGTCTTCATGCTGTTCATCTTCGTGGTGCTCGGCTATTTCCCGGACACCCGCCCGGCCCTGTGGGTCGGGGCTATCTGGATCGCCGTGCTGGTGATCGCCTACCGGCGCTGGGTCAGGCCGAAGGGCGATGCCGCGCATGGCGTGCTTCAGGCCCAGGGAGGGCTGTGACGGAACCGACGGCGGCCTGAGCCGCCGGCCAATAACAATGATCGAGGCCGTTCCCCCGGGCGCGGCCCGCAGGTTTTCCAACTGCCTTTCCCAATCGTGCATCTGGAGCGTCGAACCATGCGATACAAGAAGTCGATGTTGAGTATTCTCTGTGCCCTCGGCCTGCTCGCCGCCGCGGCGGGCGCCCAGGCGGAAGGCTGGTGCGAGTCCGGCAAGGCGGTGAAATTCGCCGGGCTGAACTGGGAGAGCGGGACGCTGCTCACCGAACTGATGCAGTTCGTCCTGGCCAAGGGCTACGGCTGTACCACCGACAGCCTGCCGGGCAACTCGATCACCATGGAGCAGGCGCTGAGCACCAATGACATCCAGGTCTTCGCCGAGGAGTGGATCGGCCGCAGCGACGCCTGGAACAAGGCCGCCGCGGCCGGCAAGGTGGTCGGCGTCGGCGAACCCATCGTCGGCGCGGTGGAGGGCTGGTACGTGCCGCGCTACGTGATCGAGGGCGACCCGCAGCGCAAGCTCGAGGCGAAGGCGCCGAAGCTGCGCTCTATCGCCGACCTGGCGCAGTACGCCGAGGTCTTCCGCGACCCGGAAGAACCGGGCAAGGGGCGCTTCTACAATTGCCCGGCCGGCTGGACCTGCGAGCTGGAGAACAGCGAGATGCTGAAAAGCTACGGCCTGGAGGAGACGTTCACCAATTTCCGTCCGGGCACCGGCCCGGCACTGGACGCGGCGGTGCTGTCGAGCTATCGGCGCGGCGAGCCTATCCTGTTCTACTACTGGTCGCCGACGCCGCTGATGGGCCGTGCCGACCTGGTGCGCCTGGAGGAAAGGCCCGGCGTCGACAAGCGCATCAGGATCCAGGTCGGCCTGTCGCGGACCTTCCACGACCAGGCGCCGGAGCTGGTGGCGGTGCTGGAGAAGGTCAACCTGCCGGCGGAGCTGCTGAACAGCGACCTGGCGCGGATGGCCAAGGACAGGATCGATGCAGCGCGCCTGGCGCGCGAGTTCCTCAAGGAGCACCCCGAGGTCTGGCACGCCTGGGTCGACGAGGACGCGGCGAAGAAGATCGAAGCGGCACTCTGAACCCACGACCGACGAGAGCAGACCATGTTTCCCGAACGCCTGACATTTTCCATCGCCGACTGGGTCAACGCTTGGGTCGACGCCCTGGTGACCAACTACGGCGACCTGTTCCGCAAGATCTCCGACACCCTGCTGTGGGCCATCGTCAACCTCGAAGGGCTGCTCCGCGCCACGCCCTGGTGGCTATTGCTGGCGATCGTCGCGGCGATCGCCTGGCACGCCACCCGGCGCCTGCTGCCGACCCTGGTGATCACCGGCCTGCTGTTCCTGGTCGGCGCCGTCGGCCTCTGGGACAAGCTGATGCAGACCCTCGCGCTGATGCTGGTGGCGACCTTCATCTCGGTGCTGATCGGCATCCCCCTGGGCATCCTCGCCGCGCGCAGCAACCGCCTGCGCGCGGTACTGATGCCGCTGCTGGACATCATGCAGACCATGCCCAGCTTCGTGTACCTGATCCCGGTGCTGATGCTGTTCGGCCTGGGCAAGGTGCCGGCGATCTTCGCCACCGTGATCTATGCCGCGCCGCCGCTGATCCGCCTCACCGACCTGGGCATCCGCCAGGTCGACAGCGAGGTGATGGAGGCGGTCAACGCCTTCGGCGCCAACCGCTGGCAGCAGCTGTTCGGCGTGCAGTTGCCGCTGGCCCTGCCGAGCATCATGGCGGGGATCAACCAGACCACCATGATGGCCCTGTCGATGGTGGTGATCGCTTCGATGATCGGCGCCCGCGGCCTCGGCGAAGACGTACTGGTGGGCATCCAGACGCTGAACGTGGGCAAGGGCCTGGAAGCCGGCCTGGCGATCGTCATCCTCGCGGTGGTGATCGACCGCATCACCCAGGCCTACGGCCGTTCCCGGCACGAGACGAGCAAATGAGCGGTGCGCAGATGAACAAGATCGAAGTGAAGAACGTGTTCAAGATCTTCGGCCCGCGCGCCGATGCCGCGCTGGCGCTGATCCGCCAGGGACGCAGCAAGGCCGAAGTGCTGGCGCAGACCGGCTGCGTGGTCGGCGTCAACGACCTGTCGCTGTCCATCGGCGCTGGCGAGATCTTCGTGATCATGGGCCTGTCGGGTTCCGGCAAGTCGACCCTGGTGCGCCACTTCAACCGCCTGATCGACCCCACCAGCGGCGAGATCCTGGTGGATGGCGAGGACATCCTGCGCTACGACATGGAAGCCCTCCGGCAATTCCGCCGGCGCAAGATCAGCATGGTGTTCCAGAGTTTCGGCCTGCTGCCGCACAAGAGCGTGCTCGACAATGTCGCCTACGGCCTGAAGGTTCGCGGCGAAAGCCGGGCGCAGTGCCACGAGCGGGCCCTGCACTGGATCGCCACGGTGGGCCTGAAGGGCTACGAGAAGTCCTATCCGCACCAGCTTTCCGGCGGCATGCGCCAGCGCGTTGGCCTGGCCCGCGCGCTGGCCGCCGACACCGAGATCATTCTCATGGACGAGGCCTTCAGCGCCCTCGACCCGTTGATCCGCGCGGACATGCAGGACCAGTTGCTGGAACTGCAGAAAACCCTGCACAAGACCATCGTCTTCATCACCCATGACCTCGACGAGGCGGTACGCATCGGCAACCGCATCGCGATCCTCAAGGACGGCCAACTGATCCAGGTCGGCACACCACGGGAAATCCTCCACCAGCCGGCCGACGACTACGTCGACCGCTTCGTCCAGCGGCGGGTGGCGAACCTATGAGCGACCTACCGAGCGTCGTGTTCGGCGACGGTCCGCTGCGTTGGCAGGAACTGGTCGCGGTGGCCCGGCACGGTGCGCGCCTGGAACTGTCGGCGGCGGCCTGGGCACGGATCGACAACGCTCGCGCCATCGTCTGCCGTATCGTCGCCAATGGCGAGCGTGCCTACGGCATCAGTACCGGCCTCGGCGCGCTGTGCGACGTCCTGCTGGAAGGCGAGCAGCTCGCCGAGCTGTCGCGCAACACCTTGCTCAGCCATGCCTGCGGGGTCGGCGAGCCGCTGCGCGACGAACAGACCCGGGCGATCATCTGTGCCGCCGTCGCCAACTACAGCCAGGGCAAGTCCGGGCTCGACCGTTCGCTGGTGGAAGGGCTGCTGGCGCTGCTCAACCACGGCATTACCCCGCAGGTGCCGGCCCAGGGCTCGGTGGGCTACCTGACCCACATGGCGCACGTCGGCATCGCCCTGCTCGGCATCGGCG
>NZ_SCND01000342.1:0-6380 GCF_005503585.1 Pseudomonas sp. 2VD | reverse complement strand
CGTCGCCAACTGCGCGAGACCGTTAACTGGCAGAGCGCTTACGCCTGCGCCGTGGAGCGAGGGTGTTCCCATTTCGTCGAGGTGGGCGTGCCACAGTGCTGTCTGCCATTGTTCCGGTCAGGCCCGAGATCAGCGGCATGGACGGGGAGGCCAGTTCGAACTGCGAGACGAACGCCTCGAACTGTTCCAGCAAGGGGTCCAGGAGCGCCGAATGTCCCGGTCTGCTGATGTTTAGGCGCTGGTGGGTGACTGCGCAGGCATCAGCGTGTCGCATCAGGGTCTCGATGTCGGCAACGCTTCCCGATACTACGGTGTTGGTCTGCGTATTGGTTGCCGCGATGGATGCGTTGACGCCACACGCTTGCATCAGCCCGAAGACCTGTTCCTGGTCCGTTGCGATCATCAGCATGGCGCCCTGCTCGCCGATCGAATGCAGTAGACGGCTGCGCTCGGTGACGATCATGAAGCCTTGCTCAGGGGTGAAGACGCCTGCGACGCAGGCCGCAGCATATTCTCCCAGGCTGTGCCCCAGTAACGCGGCAGGTGTATGAAGGTTGCTCAGGAGCAAGCGCGCCATCGCCACTTGCACGATGAAGATCAAAGGCTGAGAGCGAGAGATATCCGTTTCGAGCGCGCCACTGAAGTGGTCATCGAACAGTAATTGCGATGCCCGTGCCGCGAACGTCGTGCTGCAGATCGCGTCGAACTCATCCACTGCCTGGCGGAAAACGGGCTCTCGCTCATACAGCGCGCGAGCCATGCCTCGATGTTCGCCGCCCTGGCCCGAGAACATCAAAGCGACTCGAACCGGCTGCGAGTGCCTGATGGGTAGTGGCATGTCCTGCATGTCTTGCAGGCCCTGCAAGGCTTGTGAGCGGTCGGTAGCGACCAGGCAAGCGCGATGGTCAAAGTGCGTGCGCCGTTGCCACAGGTTGGCCACGAATGTGGCGTAGGCCTCATCCGGCTGTGTATGTAGAAACTCCCTGTACTGCGCTATCAATTCACGTAGGGCTTGCGGGGAGCGTGCTGACAGAGGAACGAGACCTGCCGGGAGCGCGTGCACTGCTGGGGCATGAGCGTGCGTAGGCGCCGTTTCCAGGATCAAATGGGCGTTGTTGCCACCCAAGCCGAAGCTGCTGACGCCGATCTGGACACGATCGACATCAAGATCAATCGTGTTCCGGTTGACTTCAAATGGCGTGTCTTCGATGTGCAGTTCTGGATTGTAAGTTTGTAGATGTAGCGTCGCCGGAATCTTGCGGTACTTGGCGATCATGATCCCTTTGATCAGTCCCGCCATGCCTGCTGCCCATCCCAAGTGGCCGATGTTGCCCTTGACGCTGCCCAGATAGCAGAGTGACTGCCTGGAGCGTTCAGCGAAGACGTTGGCCAAGGCTTTGATTTCAATCGGGTCGCCAATTGGCGTGGCGGTGCCGTGGGCCTCGATGTAGTGGATGCGCTCCGGCGAGCTTTCTGCAAGACTCAACGCCTCACTCACCACTTGAGTCTGGCCTGCCACGGATGGCGCCGACATGCCTGCCCGGTGAGCGCCGTCATTGTTGGTTGCAATACCACGAATGAGCGCATGAATCTCATCGCCTTGGGCAAGCGCGTCGCTCAGTCGCTTGAGCACAATGACCGCCGCCCCGGAACCAAAGATCGTGCCGCTGGCCTGGGCGTCGAACGGACGGCAGTGGCCGTCTGAGCTGAACGGCATCCCAGGCTCGAAGAAATAAGGAATCGTCTGAGGTACCGAGATTGCACTGGCGCCCACCACCGCGCTCTCGCATTCGCCTAGGAGTAGGGCCTGTACGGCAGCCTGGACGCCAAACAAAGAGGTTGCGCACGCGGCCTGAACATTCACCGCCGGCCCACGGCAATCGAGTTTGTAGGCAATTCTGCTGGCAAGGAATTCCTTGTCAGTGGCCATGAAGCGGGCGAGCGCTTCAGAAGACTGATACAGGGCGCATGCACTGTCGTGTGCTTGCAAGCCATAGACATTGTTAATGAAATATGAACTTGGACCCGCACCGCAGAACACCCCAGTGGCTGCTGTTCGGCCATGAAGCGCGGCATCTTCCATCGCTTCCCACGCACATTCGAGCAACACCCGTTGTTGCGGATCCAACAACATCGCCTCCTTGAGGCTGAAGCCGAAAAATTCGTGATCAAAGCACTCGATGTGCTCGATCTGCGCCTTGGCGTGAATTCTGCCAGCCTGATCTTGGGAGACATCGATGCTCTCCACGCCATTCAGGAGATTCTGCCAGTATTGATGCACTGAATTGGCACCCGGGAAGCGGCATGCCATGCCGACGATGGCGATCGCGGTGTCTTCGAATCCTGACTGTTCGTCATTGAGCTCGCTCATCTTCAGTGCCTCCTCTTGGCCGATAGATTTGCCATGGCAGCACTGCGCTGCCTGCGATCACTGACCGGCAACGGTCTATCGGGCGGCGGTGTGACGCTGTGAGGACGGGCCAAGTGTGCGCAGAGATGGCGTGCGCAGGGGAATTCATACAGGTCTGTCAGACGCAGATCGTGAGCCAGCGCATGACGCAACTCCGCCATGAGCAACAGCAAGGAGATTGAACTGGCGCCCAGTTCCATGAAGTTGTCGAGTGCACCGACCTTGTCCAGTCCGAGGCAAGTGGCGGCGATTGCGCACAATTGAATTTCCATTGGGCCGTGCGGGGGCTCGTAATGCCCTGGGAGTTGATCGCGTGCGCTACCGAATCGAGGTAAACGTTGCGGGTCGGCCTTGCCATTATGGTTGAGCGGAATGGCGGCTATCCGCTGATAGAACGAGGGCAGCATGTACTCAGGCAACTGCGCGGCCAAGTGCGTGTGCAGAGCGAGGGTGACGTCTTGATCCGCTGCGTGTGTGGTGTAGTAGAGGATCAGCACCGTCGTGGCCCCCGACTCGCGCGCGACGACCAGGCAGTCCGTAACAAGGCCAGAGTCGGACACTACAACTTCGATTTCCTTGAGTTCGACGCGATGCCCTCGCACTTTATGCTGACGGTCGTGACGCCCTTTATAGTGATAGAGGTCATTGCTGTCCTGATAGCAAATATCGCCCGTGTCATACATCAGCTCACCGGATACAGGATCATGGATGAACCTGTCGGCTGTCTGCTGCGGCATGCCGTAGTACCCCAGAGCCAGTGATCTACCGGCGATGTACAGACGACCGCACTCGCCTGGCGCTACCGGCTGCAGATCCTCGTTCAGTACAAAGGCTCGGCTGCAAGGCAGCACGGCTCCGAGGGCAGGGAGGTCGGGCCATTGCTTGGGTGGCTGCTCGAGCACATGTTCCATCACGACGTGAGTTTCCGATGGCCCGTAATGATTGATCAGCCGGCAGGTTGGGTGCTCCTGGAACCATCTGCGTACTGCGGGATTGATCCTCAACTGTTCACCTGCCACCAAGATCTGTGTCAGCAGCGGTAGGTCAAAGGCGCCATTGCGATCAAACATCGTGAAAGGGATGAGCATGGAAGTGGGCAGGAACAACCGGGTGACCTGCCTGTCGTGCAGAGTCCGATAGAGGATGTGCAGGTCTTTCTTGATATCGTCTTCAATCAAATGAAGGGTGTGGCCGCAACACAGCGTGCTGTAGATCTCCTGAAAAGATACGTCGAAGCCCTGCGCGGCATAGAAAAGCGTGCAGCCCTGTACGGTATCGGGTTGGATCATGCCGTCGATCAGTGCGCTCAACGAGCGGTAGGGAACCATGACCGGCTTGGGGCGTCCGGTCGTGCCCGAGGTAAAGACTATATAGGCTGCAGCCTCCTGACGGTCGTTGGCTCCCGTGGGCTCAAACGGCTCGGTGCCGGGGTGGACTTCGCTTAGGTCGAGCAAGACCGTGCCTGCACGCACCAAGTCGATAGGTTCGGTGACGGGTCGATCCACAATGCAGAGCGCCAGGTCAACGGCATCGGCAAGCTGTTTTTGGCGCTCGATGGGATAGCCGCGGTCCAGCGCAATGGCCGTTCGTCCCGAGATGTGCACCGCCAGCAGCGCGACGATGTAGTTGATGTTTTTTGCCATCATCAAGCCAATAAGCGGGCCGGTGGTGGCTGTTTGCAAGGTGAGCGCCAGTGCCGCAGCGCGGCGGTACAGTTGCCGATAGGACAATGAATGATCAGTCTGGGTAACGGCAATACGCTCAGGATGAGCACGTGCAATTTCGATGAAACGCTCGATAAAGTCCATGGCTCATGCTCCATTACCGGCGCCAATACGAATGACCATGTTGCCCATGGGCTCGCGATTCTCAAACATGAGTTGATGCGCCTGGGGAAGTTCGTGGAATTCGAAAGTTCGAGTCAAACAGGGTCTTATTGTTTTCTGTTCAACCAGTGCGTTGAATGCCTCGCACTGTTTTCTGTTGGCAAAGTGCGAACCTTGAAGTCGCTTTTGCCTCATCCACTGGTATCGGATATCGAACGTGCCCCTGTAACCACTGGTGCCGCCACATATCACCACCATGCCTCCGGGTGCGCAAACGAAATTTGATGTTGGGAACGTATCTTCGCCGGGATGTTCGATCACGATCGATGGGTTTTTACGTGCACCCACCAAGCGCCATATTTCTTTTTGGAAGCGCCGAGCTTCCATCATCCAGTCATGGTAGAGCACGCCATCTTGCAGGTCATCGAGGGCCCCCCAGTGTTTGTAGTCGCGGCGATTGATCGTTCCGTGCGCGCCGTTCTCCATGCAGTACGCAGCTTTTTCCTCGCTGCTGACCACAACGATTGCAATGCCGCCTGCCGCCCGTACCAACTGGGTAGCTATCGCTCCCATCCCCCCGCTACCGCCCCAGATGAGAACCACGTCCCCTGGCTTCAGGGTATGGGGTGCGAATCCATACAACATTCGATAGGCAGTCGCTCCACAGAGCATGTAGGAGGCCGCCTCCTCCCAAGAGAGATGTTTGGGCTTTGGAAGCAAAGCTGTTTGCTTGACGCGGGTATATTCGGCGAACGCGCCGAAGTTGACTTCATATCCCCATATCTTTGCAGACCTGTCCATGATCTGGTCATCGACCGCATCCTCATCCCACCAACCGCAATGCATTACCACTTCGTCCCCAATCTGGACGTCGGTTACGTTCTCCCCGATGGCGACGACGATCCCGGATGCGTCCGATCCCGCGATATGAAATCCCTGCTGCTGTCCACCGCCCCCCTGAAGTGCGACGACATCGACCGGATGGCCCTGTGCTGCCCAGATGCCGTTGTGATTGACACCCGCAGCCATGACCTTTACTAGGCACTCATCGCCTCCCACCGGAGGAAGCGGCACACGTTCCAGCGCGAACGCTTTCAGCGGTGGGCCATAGCGCTCCGGTCTTATCGTGTGAGCTTGCATGGTGTGAGGAAGCCCAAGGGCCCGGTGTGTAGACGTGGATGCTACGGGTGCATTCATCGTTCGATTCTCCATGTTCGACAATTAGAGAACTCACCGCTAGAACTCACCGCCCTTTAGAATCTATTCGACCAGCGGTCGTGGGATCGATGTTCAGGCGTCACCGAGATCAGAGTTGTGAGGGGGTTAGATTAATTATCCAATACATGTGTTTTAATTAGTCTTCGAGGACGGATCAGGTTCACTAGGTATAATCTGAAGTAGCCCGGTATTTTTGGTCGCCCCCAGTCTCCACCGGTTTTGAACGCGGGCAGTCGATCAAAATCGACCAGTTGACCCGCTCATTTCTCCATTTTTGGCCGTCGCGAGCCCCTCGCAGCGACCATGTTCCACATTACAGGTGCACCTCTTCTGCATTCGCCAGTAAATATCGGCGCGCCATCCACAGGCTCGACCCAGCAGGCGACGGAAATTGAGAATGGTGGTTTCATCGGGAATACGCTCCAGGCCCAGCCCGGCAAACTGGCGCAGGATCGTGGTCTCGTACAGCGCCTCCTCCATCGCCGGATCGCTGTAGCCGAACCAGTTCTGCAGCAGGTGTATGCGCAGCATCGCCGTCAACGGATACGCCGGACGACCGCCTTCTCCCCAGGGATAGAACGGCTCAATTAGGGCTATCAGCCCCTTCCACGGCACCACCTGATCCATCTCGATCAGGAACAGCTCCTTGCGGGTCTGCTTGCGCTTGCCCGCGTACTCCGCGTCGGCGAAAGTCATCTGTTTCATCACAAAGGCCTTGCGGCTGGAATCCGCCTATTTTGCTAAAGTCAGGAAGTCTTTTTCAGAGACTACGTAGGGACAAACTTATAAACGCTTTTCTGCAATAGCCATAACCTCTTAAAAATTACAGGCGTCGAGCATCGATTCCGTTCTATTCTTTGGCCGGTTTGCCAAGGAGGTGTAGATAAAATAAATTAAACTCTCCGTCCCTCCTGCCTGGACTGTAG
>NZ_SCND01000341.1:0-6394 GCF_005503585.1 Pseudomonas sp. 2VD | reverse complement strand
CCATGAAGCCGGCCAGCAGCAACGCGCCGGGGATCAGGTAGGCCAGCACCACCGGGTCCCACAGGCGCAGGCGCTGCATCAGCGCCACCGACAGCAGGCCGGCCAGGGTCGAGGCGCTGGTGGCCAGGAGGATCGGCAGGAATACCAGGGTCGGATCGGCCGCGCCCTGCTGCGCGCGGTACATGAAGATGGTCACCGGCAGCAGGGTCAGGGACGAGGCGTTGAGCACCAGGAAGAGGATCTGCGCATTGCTCGCGGTGGTGCTGCTGGGATTGAGTTCCTGCAGCGCCTTCATCGCCTTCAGGCCGATCGGCGTGGCGGCGTTGTCCAGGCCCAGGCCATTGGCGGCGAAGTTCAGGGTGATCAGGCCGATCGCCGGATGCCCCGGCGGCACTTCCGGCATCAGCCGACGGAACAGCGGACCGAGCAGCACCGCCAGGCGCTCCACCAGACCGGCCTTCTCGGCGATGCGCAGGAAGCCGAGCCAGAGCGTCAGGGTGCCGAACAGCAGGACCATCACCTCGACCGCCAGCTTGGCCATGGCGAACAGGCTCTCCACCATCGCCGCGAACACCGTCGCATCGCCGCCGATCAACCAGCGCGCCAGCGCGCTCGCCGCCGCCACCAGGAAAAAACCCAACCACAAGCCGTTCAGCATTCAGAATCCCCCGCGTTGCGCGGATGATAGCGGCGCAGGCGGTGCCGGCGCCAGAAACGCCGAGGCCCCGGACGATGCCGGGGCCTCCTGGGCGGGAAGCCGCCTTATTCGAGGGTGGCCTGCTTGCCCTTGGCTTCGCCGACCGCCTGCCGCAGGTGCGGCAGCGAATCCCAGTAGCGCTGGCCCTTGGCCGCGTCGTACATGCCTTCCCACTTGGAGATGACCAGCACCGCGAGGGCATTGCCGATCACGTTGAGGGCGGTACGCGCCATGTCCATGATGCGGTCCACGCCGGCGATGAAGGCCAGGCCCTCGAGCGGGATGCCGACGCTGCCCAGGGTGGCGAGCAGCACCACGAAGGACACGCCCGGCACGCCGGCGATACCCTTGGAGGTCACCATCAGGGTCAGCACCAGCATGATCTGCTGGCCGATGGACAGGTCGATGCCGTAGAGCTGCGCGATGAAGATCGCCGCGATGCTCTGGTACAGGGTCGAGCCATCGAGGTTGAAGGAGTAGCCGGTGGGCACCACGAAGCTGCTGATCGCCTTCGGCGCGCCGTAGGCTTCCATTTTCTCGATGATGCGCGGCAGCACGGTTTCCGAGCTGGCGGTGGAATAGGCGAGGACCAGGTCGTCCTTGAAGATGCGGATCAGGCGCATGATCGAGAAGCCGAACATCCGCGCGATCAGGCCCAGCACCACCAGGGCGAAGAAGACGATGGCCACGTAGACCAGGATCACCAGCTTGGCCAGCGGCAGCAGCGAGGCGAAGCCGAAGTTGGCGACGGTCACCGCGATCAGGGCGAAGACACCGATGGGGGCGTACTTCATGATCATGTGGGTGACCTTGAACATGGTCTCGGAAACGCCCTGGAACACCTTCACCAGCGGCTCGCGCAGGTCGTTGGGCAGGCTCGACAGGCCGAGGCCGAACATCACCGAGAAGAAGATGATCGGCAGCATCTCGCCACGGGCGATGGCGGCGAAGACGTTGGAGGGAATCAGGTTGAGGATGGTCGCGATGAACGCATGGTCATGCTGCACTTCCTGGGTGGTCTTCTGGTACTGGGAAATGTCCACGGTACCCAGGGTGCTCATGTCGATGCCGGTGCCGGGCTGGAACAGGTTGGCCAGCAGCAGGCCGACGACGATGGCGACGGTGGTGACGATCTCGAAGTAGATGATGGTCTTCAGGCCGATGCGGCCAAGCTTCTTCGCGTCGCCGACGCCGGCGATGCCGACCACCAGCGAGGAAATCACGATCGGCACCACGATCATCTTGATCAGACGGATGAAGATGTCGCCGGCCGGTTGCAGCACGTTGGCGATCCACCAGGCCTTTTCGGCGCTGAAATGGTTGAGCACTGCGCCGACGGCGATACCGAGTGCCAGACCGATCACGATCTGCCAGGCGAGGCTTAGCTTGGCTTTACCCATGTTTCGTCACCCTTAATTCTTGTGGAAGTCGGGAGTCGCTCCAACGGGAGAGTCGCTCCCGACAGGCGAAAGGGCGCAATGATTCATGCGCTCCCCTACCCCGTCTAATGCCGTAAGTGACTGCCCCATGCCGAATCGGCATGAGAAATCACTAATGAAACGTCCGTCCCACAGGAAATTGCCCTTGATTTTCGTACAAGAACAGGGAGCGGAAGGCACTCCGTGCAAGGCCTGGAAGCCTCGTGCCCATCCTGGGAAGTTGAAAGTCGCTCATCATCGCTGCGATGGATGGTCACAGGACACGCAACGCCGTCCGGCACGCCATCGCCGGCTGTGGATAAGCGGCGTTCTGTGGATAACCGCGCGGTAAAGCCCTTCTGGGAGGGCGCCTCGGAACGCGCGGGTGGTCGATTGTAAAACGACTCCGCCATCCACAGGCATTGATCGATATCAGGGAAGTTCGCGGAGTATCGGTGCGGAAGCCGACGCTCCGCCGGACGGCGGAGCGTCGTACCCCTTCTATATATAGAAGCGCGCCGGAAGGCAGCGAGACATCGGTGGCTCCCCTCCGGCGCGTTGTCGCCTGGCCCGACCCCGAAGGAGGTACTCCCTGTACCCCTGGAACCCGCCGGATCGACCTCACCCAGCGCATCCCGGTCCCCTGGCCATGCCCCGCTGCGGGCGGGGCGGTGTCACGCAAGCCCGTTCCGCCTCAGTACCAGTTCGGATCGGCCTTGAGTTGTTCGTCGAGGATCTTCTGTACCGCCGGCTCCGGCTTGCCCAGCCAGCGGAAGCTGGCGTGCTTGCTCGGCGACTTGTCCTGCGGCAGCCCTTCGGGCACCTGCACGTAGAGTCCGTAGGCATGGCTCTTGTCCCAATCGAAGGCGACCAGCAGGCGCTGGCCCTTGCAATCGGACTTCTCGCAGAGACCGCCGACCAGATACTTGTCGCCCTGGTCGTCGACGGCATGCATCGGCGTAGCGGTTCCCGAGAGATTCATCACCCAGTCAGGCAAGCGGCTCTCGTCTTCCACCAGGTTCTGCCAGGCCTTGCGGTATCCGGCATCGGTGCTCTGCAATTCGTTCAAGCGGTATTCGCCGTCCCTGTCGGCCGCCACCGCCAGCGAACTGGCGGCGGCACCGAGCAGCAGTGCGTTCATCAGGTTACGCATGAGTCGCATCGCTTTCTCCTTGGCATCCGGCTAGCCGCGACGGCGTCCGAAGAAGAACGAGACCACGAAGAGCACCAGGAACAGCACGAAGAGGACCTTCGCGATTCCGGTGGCGGCACCTGCGATGCCACCAAACCCGAGGACGGCAGCGATGATGGCGATGATCAGAAAGGTGATAGCCCAACTAAGCATGATGTTTTCTCCTGTGTGCCTTCGGAACTGTCGGTACCGCCTCGGGGCCGGGCCCATCGGGGTAGCGAACCGGCCTGTGTCCATTTTTTCTTCAGGGAGACCGTGACTACCTCATTGCACGCCCCATGCCAGCCTTTCTGAAAAATAAAAACACTTTTAATTCAATAAGTTATAAAACAACCCAGGTAGTCTGCGCAGTTCATCCTGCACGACGCGACAAATTATTCCGGGCGTTTTGCACGATCGGCGCGGTACGCTGTCACATGCAACAGGGAAGCGACCCGGCACCTGCTACCCGGAGCCATCCGTGGAGCCGCCACGGCTTCCCGAAAACCCAAGAACAGCAACATCGGCAGGTTGCACGCCGCCCGGATGGGCGGCGGGGCGCTCTGCAACTTGCATGGGCTTTCCGGGGACTAACCCAGAAGCCGAATGGCAGTGAATTCCCTAGAGGATAAAAAGCAACGATGGAAACCACTTCCGAAAAACAGGGGCGCATCCTGCTGGTCGATGACGAGTCGGCGATCCTGCGCACTTTCCGTTATTGCCTCGAAGACGAAGGCTACAGCGTGGCCACCGCCAGCAGCGCGCCGCAGGCGGAGGCCCTGTTGCAGCGCCAGGTATTCGACCTGTGCTTCCTCGACCTGCGCCTGGGCGAAGACAACGGGCTCGACGTTCTCGCCCAGATGCGCGTCCAGGCGCCATGGATGCGCGTGGTGATCGTCACCGCGCATTCGGCGGTGGATACCGCGGTCGACGCCATGCAGGCCGGCGCGGTGGATTACCTAGTCAAGCCCTGCAGCCCGGACCAACTGCGCCTGGCCGCCGCCAAGCAACTGGAGGTGCGCCAACTGACCGCGCGCCTGGAGGCCCTGGAGGACGAAGTGCGCCGCCAGGGCGACGGCCTGGAATCGCACAGCCCGGCCATGGCCGCGGTACTGGAGACCGCGCGCCAGGTCGCGGCGACCGACGCCAACATCCTCATCCTCGGCGAATCCGGCTCCGGCAAGGGCGAACTGGCACGCGCCATCCACACCTGGAGCAAACGCGCGAAGAAGCCCCAGGTCACCATCAACTGCCCGTCGCTGACCGCCGAACTGATGGAAAGCGAACTGTTCGGGCACAGTCGCGGCGCCTTCACCGGTGCCACCGAAAGCACCCTGGGCAGGGTCAGCCAGGCTGACGGCGGCACCCTGTTCCTCGACGAGATCGGCGACTTCCCGCTGACCTTGCAACCCAAGCTGCTGCGCTTCATCCAGGACAAGGAATACGAACGCGTCGGCGATCCGGTGACCCGCCGCGCCGACGTGCGCATCCTTGCCGCGACCAACCGCGACCTGGGCGCGATGGTCGCCCAGGGCCAGTTCCGCGAGGACCTGCTCTACCGCCTCAACGTGATCGTGCTCAACCTGCCTCCCCTGCGCGAACGCGCCGAGGATATCCTCGGCCTGGCCGAACGTTTCCTCGCCCGCTTCGTCAAGGACTACGGCCGCCCCGCCCGCGGCTTCAGCGAAGCCGCCCGCGAGGCCATGCGGCAATACCCCTGGCCGGGCAACGTACGCGAGCTACGCAACGTGATCGAACGCGCCAGCATCATCTGCAACCAGGAACGGGTGGATGTCGACCACCTCGGTTTCAGCGCTGCGCAATCTGCCAGCAGCGCGCCGCGGATCGGCGAATCGCTGAGCCTGGAAGACCTGGAGAAAGCCCATATCACGGCGGTGATGGCCTCCAGCGCGACCCTCGACCAGGCCGCCAAGACCCTCGGTATCGATGCCTCGACCCTGTACCGGAAGCGCAAGCAGTACGGCCTATGAGCATGCCGCTGCCGATGAAGCTCCGGACCCGGTTGTTCCTCAGCATTTCCGCGCTGATCACCGTCTCGCTGTTCGGCCTGTTGCTCGGGTTGTTCAGCGTGATGCAGCTCGGCCGCGCTCAGGAGCAACGGATGTCGCACCACCACGCGACCATCGAGGTGAGCCAGCAGTTGCGCCAGCTGCTCGGCGACCAGTTGGTCATACTGCTCCGCGAAAAACCCGACGGGCAGGCCCTGGAGCGCTCGCAGAACGATTTCCGACGGGTCCTGGAACAGGGTCGGGCGAATACCGTCGACGGCGCCGAGCAGGCCGCCCTGGATGGCGTTCGCGACGCCTACCTGCAACTGCAGGCGCACACCCCGGCGCTGCTCAAGGCGCCCATGGCCGACAACGACGGCTTCAGCGAAGCCTTCAATACCCTGCGCCTACGCCTGCAGGACCTGCAGCAACTGGCGCTGGCCGGCATCAGCGACGCCGAGACCAGCGCCCGCCACCGAGCCTACCTGGTCGCCGGCCTGCTTGGCCTGGTGGGCGTCGCCATCCTGCTGATCGGTTTCGTCACCGCCCACAGCATCGCCCGGCGCTTCGGCGCACCGATCGAAACCCTGGCGCGGGCGGCGGACAGGATCGGCGAAGGCGATTTCGACGTGACCCTGCCGATGACCAACGTCGCCGAGGTCGGCCAGTTGACCCGGCGTTTCGGCCTGATGGCCGAGGCCCTGCGGCAGTACCGCAAGACCAGCGTCGAAGAGGTGCTTTCCGGCGAGCGGCGCCTGCAGGCGGTACTCGACAGCATCGACGACGGCCTGGTGATCTTCGACAACCAGGGGCGCATCGAACACGCCAACCCGGTCGCGATCCGCCAGCTATTCGTCTCCAACGACCCCCATGGCAAGCGGATCGACGAAATACTCAGCGATGTCGATGTCCAGGAAGCGGTGGAAAAGGCCCTGCTCGGCGAAGTCCAGGACGAGGCGATGCCCGACCTGGTGGTGGACGTCGCCGGCGTTCGCGGAGCAGGCTGAAGGCCATCTGCATGCCGGTCACCGGCGTGCGCAGTTCGTGGGAGGCGCGCAGGACGAATTCGCTGCGGACCCGTTCGAAGGCGCGCTGCTCG
>NZ_SCND01000340.1:0-6468 GCF_005503585.1 Pseudomonas sp. 2VD | reverse complement strand
GTGGTGCATCCGCCGCAGACCAGCGAACCGCCGGCCTCGCTGCCGCCGCAAAGCCAGCCGCAGCCCGGTCCGTCCAGCGCGCCCGGCGCCACCCCGCCGCCCATCACCCCGCAACCGCAGACTCCGGCGCAGCCCAGCCGCTCGCGTCCGCAGTTCGCCCCGCCGCCAGGCGGCAAGGGCGTCTGGGACGGCAGCCTGGGGGTCTATGTGATCCGCGGCGAGCGCGATCTCTACTACCGCCAGCGTACCTACTACCGCTGGGACGGCGGCTGGTTCTGGTCCACCAGCCCGCAGGGTCCCTGGACCGAGACCGACGCCCGCGGCATCCCGCCCGGTCTCAGCCGGCGCTACGCCAATCCATGACCCCTAGGGGTTCTCCGGGTCGTGCCCGAGCGACTGGATGAACAGCGAGAACAGTTCCGGTTGCGAGGAAATGTCCAGCTTGGCGTACAGGTGGCGCCGATGGACCTTGATCGTCTCCGGCGAGATCGCCAGGCGCTCGGCCATGGCCTTCGACGAGTAGCCGCGAAGGATCAGGCGGGCGATCTCCAGTTCCCGTTCCGATAGCACGCTGGCGCCGAAGTGGCTGAGGGCGTCGCGTATCTGCGTGGCCATCTCTTCCTGCGGTGCGGCCGGCAACAGGCGCTGGCTGCGCTGCTGCCAGTGCTGCTGCATCAGCGCCAGGACCCAGCTCGAGAGCAAGCCGAGCATCCCGCATTCCTCGTCGGCGAACATCCTCTGCATGCCCAACGACAGCGACAGCGCGCCCTGGCCGGGCACCTGTAGGATGAACTGCACCTCGTCCTCCAGAACGTTGTCGTGGAAGTAGCTAAGGTAGTACTCGCTCTGCCGGAAATGGTCCGGGGCGATCTCCTCGAGGCGGTACAGGCCGCTGGCCAGGCCTTCCCGGCAAGCCTGGTAGAAGGGGTCGAGCAGGTACAGCCCGTTCAGGTAGGCGAGCATCGAGGCCGGCCCGGCGTGCGGTTCGGCGTCGTATTCCTCCAGGGCCACCGGCACGCCGTTGGCGGGGTAGAAGATCGCCAGGGCGTTGTCGAACGGCAGGTGCTGGCGCAGCAGCAGGATCAATTGCTTCCAGAAGCGGTTGCCGCCGATCTGTTCGATGGCGCGGCCCAGGCTGGCGTGCATGCCGATGTCCCGGAACAGGGTGTGCATCCGTATTCGCTCCACGGTGGGTTTTCGCAGGCTCCGGTTTGCGGCTTTTCCACCCGCCGCGTCAAGGGGCGTAACCCCAAAGGGTGATTGGCCCGCCGGTTCCGCGCTCCTAGAGTCGGCGCATAACCAGCGCCCCGGCAAGGGGCCGCCGCGAGTCTCCGTTACTGCCTCAACTTCAATAACAATCAGAGGACAACGACATGAGCTCTTCCCCCGCGCCCGAAAGTGCGCTGAAACCCACCCTGGGCGTGTTCGACGTGGTCGCCATCACCGTTTCCGCGGTCACTCCCGCCAGTTCCGTCTTCGTCATCGCCCCTTTCGCCATCCAGCAGGCCGGCACCGGCGCTTTCTGGGCCTTCGCCCTGGCCGGGGTGCTGGCGCTGATGTTCGCCTGGTGCTATGCCGAGCTGGGCAGGGCGCACAGCACCGCCGGCGGCGAGTATGTCTACGCCAAGCGGGTGTTCGGCGGCTTGGCCGGCTACGCCACCTTCCTCACGGTGCTGGCGATGCTGCTGTTCATCCCGCCGGTGCTCGCCACCGGCGCGGCGACTTACCTGAACGCCGCCCTCGGCACCCACTTCGATGCGCAGACCGTGGCCCTGGCGATCGTTGCCTTCAGCTACCTGCTGGGCATCCTCAACATCCGCGTCAACGCCTGGGTCACGGGTACCTGCCTGCTGCTGGAAGTGGCGGCGCTGCTGGTGATCGTCGGCCTCGGTTTCGGCCATGCACAGCAACCGGCGAGCGTCCTGCTGCAGCCGCAGGTAGTCGGCGACGGCGGGCTGCTGGCGATCGCACCCTGGGCATTGGTGATCGGAGCGGTCGGTACCGCGCTGTTCTCCTACAACGGTTTCGGCGGCGCGGTGCTGCTCGCCGAGGACATGAAGGACGGCGGCCACAGCGTGCATCGCGCGGTGCTCTGGTCGCTGGCGCTGGTGGTGCTGATCGAGATCGTCCCGCTCGCCGCGCTGCTGATCGGCGCGCCGTCGCTCCCGGCGATGCTCGCCAGCCCCGACCCGATCGGCTATCTGTTGAACAGCCATGGCAACGAGACGCTGTCGCGCCTGGTCAGCGCGGGAATCTTCCTCTCGGTGTTCAACGCCATCGTCGCCATCGTCATCCAGAGCGCCCGGGTGATCTTCAGCAGCGGTCGCGACGCGCTCTGGATGCCGGCGTTGAACCGTGCCTTCACCCGTATCCATCCGCGCTGGGAATCGCCTTGGCTGGCCACGCTGTTCCTCGCCATTCCCTCGGCGGCGCTGAGCTTCAGCTCCAACCTGGCCGAACTGACCTCGTTCACCGTGTTGCTGATCGTCATGGTCTACCTGATCGTCGCCCTCTGCGCGCTGTTCAGCCGGGTGCTGCGGCGCGACCGCGAGCATCCCTACCGGATGCCGCTGTGGCCGCTGCCGGCGCTGCTGGCGGTGAGCGGGGCGGGATACCTGCTGCTCAACCTGTTCCTGGCGGCCTCGGCCAGGGACGTGATGATCATTGTCGGACTGCTGGCGGTGTCGGTGATTCTCTACTGCACCTACGGCAAGCTCAGTCCGGCGTTCCAGAAGCTTTGAAACAGGAGTCCGCATGCGCGCTCGACAACTTGGCATCACCCTCGGCCTGGGCACTCCCGGCCCGTTCAACGCGATCACCGACGTTCCCGGCGTGCGCGTCGGCCACAGCACCCTGAACCAGCGGATCAACGGCAGGCAGGTTCGCACCGGCGTCACCCTGGTCCAGCCGCGCGCCGGTGCGGCGCGCCTGCAACCCTGCTTCGCCGGCTGCCACGTGCTCAACGGCAACGGCGACGCCACGGGCCTGGAGTGGATCCGCGAAGCCGGCCTGCTGACCACCCCGATCGCCATCACCAATACCCACAGCGTCGGCGCGGTGCGCGACGCGCTGATCGCCGAGGAGCGCGCCGAACTCGGCGACAGCGGGCTGTACTGGTGCATGCCGGTGGTGATGGAGACCTTCGACGGCCTGCTCAACGATATCTGGGGCCAGCACGTCGGCGCCCGCCAGGTCGGCGAGGCGCTGGCCTGCGCCGAGTCCGGACCGGTCCGCGAAGGTTCGGTGGGCGGCGGCACCGGGATGATCTGCCACGAGTTCAAGGGTGGCATCGGTAGCGCTTCGCGGCGGCTGCCGGCGGAGCAGGGCGGCTGGACGGTGGCCGCGCTGGTCCAGGCCAACCACGGCCAGCGTCGCGAGCTGCGGGTCGATGGCTATCCGGTCGGCCGCCGGCTGGGCGACATCCCCTCGCCGTTCAGCGAGGAAGGCACCCCGGGCATGGGCTCCATCGTGGTGATCCTGGCCACCGACGCGCCGCTGCTGCCGCACCAGTGCCAGCGCCTGGCGCAGCGCGCCTCGATCGGCATCGCTCGCACCGGCGGTGGCACCGAGGACTCCAGCGGCGACGTGTTCCTCGCCTTCGCCACCGGCAACCAGGACCTGCCGCCAGCCGACTATGCGCGCAAGGACCTGCCGCAGAGCACGCCGCTGCGGATGCTCAACAACGACCACATCTCGCCGTTGTTCGCCGCGGCGGCGGAGGCGGTGGAAGAAGCCATCGTCAACGTGCTGCTGGCCGGCGAGGACATGCGCACCGAGGACGGCCGGCTGGTGCCCGCGCTGAAGGGGGAGACGCTCCTGGCGGCGCTGCGCGAGACCGGCTGGCCGGGACGCTGAAAGCGGCTCAGCGCCAGCCGCGGGTGCGCGCCACCGCTTCGCTGAAACGCACCTGCCAGCGCCGGGCGGTGCCGGCGTCGACCCGCGGCTGGAACTCCGTGCGGGTGTTGCGCGGCTCCGCCAGCTCGTAGCCGAGGCCACGCGCGGCAAGGGCGGCGCAACCGAAGGCGGTGAGTTCGTCGAAGCGCTGGGTGACGATGCGCCGTTGCAGGCTGTCGGCGAGGAACTGGGCGAAGTAGGGGCTGCGCGCCAGGCCGCCGTCGATGGACAGGCGGTCGGTGACCTTCAGGTAGCCGTCCATCGCCTGGATCACCTCGGCGCTGCGCAGCACCACGCCTTCGAGCAGGGCCTGGCAGAGGTCCTCGCGGCGGGTGCCGGCGTCCATTCCCAGCCACATCGCGCCGGCGCTGCGGTCCCAGTGCGGGCATGCGAGTCCCGACAAGGCCGGGACGAAGGCCAGCCCGCGGTCGATGGCCGGCGGCCGGTCGAAGCCGGCCAGTTCCGAGAAGTCGCTGAACAGGCCAAGACGCCCGGCCCACTCGACTGCGGCGCTGGCATCGTAGACCCCGCCGTCCATGGCGTACACCGGCTTGCCATCGATCTGCCAGGCGATGGTGGCGAGCAGGCCTGTCTCCGGCGAGCGGATGATCCGCTCGCCGCTAAGGGTCAGGGCGAAGGCGCCGGTGCCGAAGGTGATCTTCGCATCACCGGGCTGGCGGCAGCCGTGACCGTAGAGCGAGGCCTGCTGGTCGACCACCGAGGCCGTCAGCGGAGTGTTGCCGATCACCCCGAAATGGCCGACGGTATCGCGGATTTCCGGCAGGCACTCGATCGGCACGCCGAACAGGGCGCACAGTTCGGGGTCCCAGCGGCCCTCGGCGAGGTTCATCAATGCGGTGCGCGAGGCGGTGGTGACGTCGGTGGCGAAGGTTCCGCACAAGCGGTCGAGAAACCAGGCGTCGCTGGTTCCCAGGCGCAGGCGGCCGGCCTCGAGAGCCCGGCGAGCGGCAGGAAGGTGCTCGACGATCCAGCCCAGCTTGCTGGCCGAGAAATAGGCATCGAGCGGCAGGCCGCTGCGTTCCAGGACCAGCGCCTCGGCGCCGCTGGCGCGTAGACGCTCGATGTGCGGGGTGGTGCGGTTGTCCTGCCAGACGATCAGCGGCGACAACGGCTCGCCGCTGCGGGCGTCCCAGGCCATGCAGCTTTCGCCCTGGTTGGCGAGGCCGATGGCGTCGACCCGGCCGCTGGCCTCCAGGCAGCGTTGCAGGTTGGCCAGCAGTTCCAGCGGATCGTGCTCGACCCAGCCGGACTGCGGATGATGTTGCTGGTGACGCAGCGCCAACTGAATATCGGCGCTGCCGTCCTGGCTGGCGACCAGCACGCGGGTACTGGTGGTTCCCTGGTCGAGGGCGGCGATTCGCATGGTCGGTTCTCTTCGCGGGTTCAGTGGCCGGAGGTGAGGAAGGCGACTTCCAGGCGCCGGGTGTCCGGCGGTAGGCGCAGGGCGGCCAGCGGCACCAGCAGGCGGCGCTCCGGCAGGCAGGACAGGGCGCGTTCCCACACCGGGCGACCATCGGCCAGTATCCGCAGGCGTCCGCTGGCGGCCTCGCTTACGCGTAGCTGTAGATGCGCCAGGCCGGGTGTCGGATCGTCCAGCAGCCGCTGCGGCACGCACAGCTTGAGCGGACCGCTGCAATCGATGGCGATACCGGGCGCGGCGATCGGCAGTTCGGCCCGCAGGTCGGCGGCCAGCAGGCCGGCTATCCTTCGTCCCTCGCGGAACGACCAGCCGGCGGTCTCGATCGGCCGGAGCAGGTTGCCGGCGGCGAAATAGGCGGGGTCGGAGCAGCGGCCGAACTGATCGATGCGCGGGCCGCCGCTGGCCGGGTCCAGTTCCAGGTGGCTGAGGCGGACCAGGCTCGATTCGGGAACGAAGCGTCCGCTGAGGAGGATGCCGTCGCAGGCGATCCGTTCGACCCGCCCGTCGCCCAGGCGTACCCGCGCCGCCTCGACCCGGCCGCGGCCTTCGATCTCCAGCAGCTCGCTGGAGAAGTGCATCGGTACTCCGCACAGCCTGGGAAACAACGATAGCGGCCAACGCGCGGTGGCCCGTGCGTTGCGTTCGAGCATGGCCACCGGGCGGATGCCGGCACGCCGGCAACTCATCACGGCGGACAGGCTGACCAGCTCGGTGCCGACGATCAGCGGCCGTTCGAACGGCTTCAGGCCTTGCAGATAGAGATAGGCTTGCAGCGCGCCGGTATTGATCACGCCCAGTGGCCGGTCGCCGCCCAGCAGGCGCGCCGAGCGTGGCGTCTCGCGTGCGCCGGTGGCCAGCAGCACGCGTGTCGCGCGCAGACTGCGCGGGCCTTCGGGGGTGGCCAGTTGCAGCAGACCGGCGGCGGCGAGAGCGACCACGCTATGGCGCAGGCGGATATCCACCCCGGCCCGTTCAGCCTGTTCGACGTTACGCAGCGCGTAGGCCGGGCCGGTCAACAGGCGGCCGTGCTCGCGCAGGCCGAACGGCGGATGCGCGCAATGCCGGGGTATACCGCCGGCCTCGCCGTCGCGCTCCAGCACGCAGACCCGGGCGACGCCTTGGCGGCGTAGTTC
>NZ_SCND01000033.1:0-28330 GCF_005503585.1 Pseudomonas sp. 2VD | reverse complement strand
GGCGGCCGGCGCGGGCGGCCACGCCGGGACCTGGAGCCCTTTCGCGCTGGTCGCGGAAATCCGCCAGTTCTTCGACAAGACTCTGCTGCTGGCCGGCTGCATCAACCACGGCCACGAGATTCTCGCCGCACAGATGCTCGGCGCCGACCTGGCCTATCTCGGCACCCGCTTCATCGCCACCCGCGAGAGCAATGCCTCCGACGCCTACAAGCAGATGATCCTGGAGGCACGCGCCGCCGACATCGTGCACACCCCGGCGGTGTCCGGCGTACCGGCCAGCTTCATGCGGCAAAGCCTGGAGGCCGCCGGCTACGATCTGAAGCGCCTGACCGACAAGGCAGACATGAACTACGGCGAGAAACTCAAGCCGGTGAACGACGAGGCCAAGGCCTGGAAGACCGTGTGGTCCGCCGGCCAGGGCGCGGGCAACATAGACGACTTGCCCGGCGTCGACGAGTTGGTCGCCCGCCTCGACCGGGAATATCGAGACGCCCTGCGGAACATGGATAGCCTGGCCAACCGCTGGCCGCGCTGAAACCGCCGGGTCACGGCGCCCCGGCTTGTGCGGGAGTTCTCATCTCGCGCTTGTGGGCGCCAAGGCCGCCGATTAGGCTGTCGGCTGCATTTCTCTCACCCCAGCTGACAAGGATGCCTGCATGACCGACCAACGCTTCAAGATCGTCTTCTCCGGCGAGCTGATGCCCGACGCATCGCTCGAAACCGTGAAGGACAATCTCGCCCGCCTGTTCAAGAGCGAACCGGGCAAGATCGACGCCCTCTTCGGCGGACGCCCGGTGGTGCTGAAACGCGAACTTCCAGAGGCCGAGGCGGAGCGTTACCTGACCGCCCTGCGCCAGGCCGGCGCCAATGCCTACAAGGAAGTCGACCTGGCGGCCAGCCTGAGCCTGGTGGAAACGCCCGATCACAACCCCCAGGTCGCGGAGGAAACCCCAGCGCAAGACCTGCCTCCCATGACTTGCCCGAAATGCGGCCATGAACAGCCCAGCGGAGCGGAATGTTCGGCTTGCGGCATCATCATCGAGAAGTACCTGGCGCGCCAGGCGCAGCTCGGCGAAAACGCCGCGCCTGCGGCCTCCGCGGCCGCGGGCGCGGGCGCGTCTCCCTACACACCACCCAGCGCCCAGGTCGGCGAAGCCCTCCCCGAGTTCGGCGAGCTGAACGTGTTCACCACCAACGGCCGGATCGGACGCCTGCGCTATCTCGGCTGGTCGATGGCGATGACGCTGTGCTTCCTCGTCATCATGGGCCTGGGCTTCCTGCTCGGCGAAACCGTCGGCGTGGCCGTCACCGCCCTGGCCTCGATCGCCTTCATCGTCATTGCCGTGATGATCGGCGTGCAGCGCCTGCATGACCTCGGCTGGTCGGGCTGGCTCTGGCTGCTCAACTTCGTCCCCTTCGTCGGCAGCGTGTTCGGCATCCTGATGCTGGTCCTGCCCGGCAGCACCGGCGCCAACCGCTACGGTCCGCCGCCGCCGGCGAACAGCACCGGGGTGAAAGTCCTGGCCAGTCTGATCATCCTGCTGCCGATAGTCGGTATCATCGCCGCCATCGCCCTGCCGTCCTACCAGGGTTACCTGGAGCGCGCGAACTATGACGGCGGCGCCAGCGCTCCAGCCGACCCGTACACCACGGACGAGCAGGCCGCCGCAGCGGCGGCCGAAGCCGATGAAGCCGCCACGGCGGCGGCAGAGGCCATGGAAGACGACGACCAACAGTAGCCACGCAACCCCTCGCGACGGGCGGGGTCCAATTCCCCGTCCGTTTCGGAGAAGTCTCGAATGCCCCGTTATGCCCTGATCACCGGCGCTTCCAGCGGTATCGGCCTGGCCCTAGCCGAAGCCCTGGCCCGGCGCGGTCGCGCCCTGATCCTGGTGGCGCGCCAGCGCGACGCGCTGGAGAGCATCGCCTATGAGCTGGCGCAGCGTTTCGGCGTGGAAGTGCTGTTCCGCACCTGCGATCTTTCCGAGCCGCTGCAACTGTCAGGGTTGTTGCACGAACTGGAACAGGGCGAACGACAGATCGACCTGCTGGTTAACAATGCCGGGATCGGTACCTCCGGCCCCTTCATCGACCAGGAATGGGCGCGGGAACAGGAGCTGATCGAACTCAACATCCTGGCCCTGGCCCGCCTTTGCCACTCCCTCGGCGCCCGCATGGCGGCGCAGGGCGGTGGCCAGATACTCAATATCGCCTCGGTGGCCGCCTTCCAGCCCGGCGCCTGGATGAGCAACTACTACGCCAGCAAGGCCTACGTCCTGCACTTCTCGGAAGGCTTGCGGGAAGAACTGAAAGGGCGCGGCGTCAAGGTCTCGGTGCTGTGCCCTGGGCCAACCCGTACGGCATTCTTCCGGGAAGCCGGGATGCGGCTCGGCAGGCTCGACCGGAGCAAGCTGATGATGACCCCGGAGGAAGTCGCGCTGCTGGCCCTGCGCGGGCTGGACAAGAACCGCGCCCTGATCGTCCCCGGTTGGCGCAATCGCCTGCTGGCGCTGAGCCCACGCCTGGCGCCACGCTGGCTGGTGCGCCGACTCGCCGCGCGGATCAACGCCTCGGCGGTACCCTCCGTCCCACGGGGTTGATCGGCCTCTCCTCGCAGGGCAACGAGGTTAGCCGTCGGCTCAGTCTGCCGCCACCGCCCGCCCCTTGGCCCAGGTCCGCAGCGCGGCGAGCTTTTCCGCCATCAGCACCGACAGCGGCGAGGTTCGCGACAGCTCCCTGAGCAACAGCTCCTGATCCACCGCCTGCTGTCGCGCCTGCCCGGCGTACAGTGCCGCCACCACCGCCTGCTCGATCTCCGCCCCGCTGAAACCCTCGCTGGCAGCCGCCAGCAGAAGGAGGTCGAACTGTGCCGGCTCCAGCTCGCGGCGTTGCAGGTGGATGCGGAAGATCTCGGCGCGAACCTCCGGCGTCGGCAGGTCGACGAAGAACAATTCGTCGAAGCGTCCCTTGCGGATCAGTTCGGGCGGCAGGCGGTCGATAGCGTTCGCGGTGGCGACCATGAAGACCGGCGCCTCGCGCTCGGCCATCCAGGTCAGCAGGGTACCCAGCACGCGCTGACTGACGCCGTTGTCCTGGTCGCCGCCAGAAATGCCCTTCTCCACTTCATCCATCCACAGCACGCAGGGCGCCATCTGTTCGGCCAGGCGCAGCGCCTCGCGCAGGTTGCGCTCGGTTTCGCCGAAGTACTTGTTGTAGAGACAGGCGAAATCCACACGCAGCAACGGCAAGCCCCAGAGGCCGGCCACCGCCTTGGCCGCCAGGCTCTTGCCGGCGCCCTGCACGCCGACCAGCATCATGCCCTTCGGCTGGTCGCCAGGCTTGCCGGCGAGGAACGCCGACTGACGCTCGCCGAGCCAGCGCTTGAGCGCGGCAAGCCCGCCGACCTCGGCGAAGCGCGCGGTGTCGTACTCGAAGCTCAGCACGCCCTCCAAGTCGAGTAGCTGGAACTTGGTGCGGTTCAGCTCGGGCAGGTCCTCCTGGGTGATCGCCCCATCGTTGCAGATCACGTTGCGCGCCAGCAGCCGCGCCTCGGCATGGCTGAGCCCACGCAGGTTCTTCACCACCTGCTGCAGGGTGCGGTTGTCGGTGCGCACGCGGGCACCACGGTTGCGCTCGCTCCAGCGCGTCGCTTCCTCGCGGACGATGCCGAGCAGTTCGTCCTCGCTGGGCAGGGACAGCGAGAACCGCGCGGCAAAGCGCTGCACTTCGGCCGGCAGCTTCAGCGCATGGGACACCAGCACCACGGTCGGTCGATGATTGCCTTCGGCCATGGCGATTTCCTTGAGCAGGCGCACCAGGGTCGGGCTGTCGCCAAGGAAAGGATGCAGGTCGCAGAGCACGTAGAGATTCGCCTGCTGATCGTGCTTGATCAAGCGCAACGCCGCGACCGGGTCGCGGCTCTCCTCCCCGCCCAGCGGCTCGCCGCCGAAGCCCAGGCGCTGCACGCCCTCGGTCACCGACCAGGCATACAGGCCAAGGCCGCGCCTGACCGCCAGGCCGGTGAGGGTTTCCATCACCTTCGGCTCGTCCCAGGACTCGATCAGGATCAGCTTGACCCGGGAATCCAGGACCAGGCCGAGGTCGTGTATGTCGTTCTTCACTGCGGCTCCTTCACGCTTGGGCGGTCGCGACGGGCACCGCTACACTCGGGAAAGCACCCGAGGCCGGAGGAATCGCCCATGGACTGTCTGTTCTGCAAGATCGTGGCGGGGGAAGTTCCCGCGCGCAAGTTCTACGAAGACGAGGAAGTTGTCGCGTTTCACGATATCGGCCCGCAGGCGCCGGTGCACTTCCTGGTCATCCCGAAAAGGCACATTCCCACCCTCGAGCACCTGACCGAGGCAGACCGGCCGCTGGCAGGCCATATCCTCTTCACCGCCCAGCGCCTGGCCCGGGAGCAGGGCTGCGAGGAAGGCTTCCGTGTGGTGATGAACTGCAACGACCTTGGCGGGCAGACCGTGCACCACATCCACATGCACGTGCTGGGTCAACGCCAGATGCACTGGCCGCCGGGCTGAGTCCCTGCTGGCGCTGCGACATCGCAGCCCGTCCGCAACATCCTGCTATCAGCGCACTTCCGGTAAACTGGTGCGATCTTTCGTTTCCGGAGGTGCGCCATGTCCGCCGACCGCCACTATTCGCCCATCGACCGTTTCCTGCTGCAGGCCGACTCCGCCCTGCGCACCCTGCTGCCGTTCAGCGGCCAGCCGGCGCGACCGTCGCCGGCCATCGTGGAACCCGATGGCGAACTGAGCGAGGAAGACACCCGCCATATCGCCGGCCTGATGCGCATCAACCACACCGGCGAGGTCTGCGCCCAGGCGCTGTACCAGGGCCAGTCGCTGACCGCCAAGCTGCCCGAGGTCCGCGAGGCGATGGAGGAAGCCGCCGAGGAGGAGATCGACCACCTGGCCTGGTGCGAGCAACGCATCCGCCAGTTGGGCAGCCGTCCCAGCGTGCTCAATCCGATCTTCTACGGCCTGTCCTTCGGCGTCGGTGCCGCCGCCGGGCTAGTCAGCGACCGGGTCAGCCTGGGCTTCGTCGCCGCCACCGAAGACCAGGTGTGCAAGCATCTGGACGAACACCTGGCGCAGATTCCCCAGGAGGATCGGAAATCCCGTGCCATCCTCGAGCAGATGCGTATCGACGAGGAACAGCATTCGAGCAACGCCCTGGCCGCCGGCGGCCTGCGCTTCCCGGCACCGGTGAAGCTGGGCATGAGCCTGCTGGCGAAGGTGATGACCAAGAGCACCTACCGCATCTGAATCGCACGCATGAAAAAGCCCGCTCGAAGCGGGCTTTTTCTTTCTCGTGTGCGATCAGCGCGGCATGTTGCGCGCGTAGAAGATCTCCAGCATTTCGTGCTTGAGCCGTTCCGTGACCTGCTCGCGCTGTTCCGTCGAGAGCGTCCGGGTAGCGTCGCCGAACAGGTAGTTCTCCAGTTCGAAGTCCTTGAGCAGCATCTTGGTGTGGAACAGGTTCTCCTGGTACACGTTCACGTCGGTCATCTGGTAGGCCTCGCGCGTGTCGTCGGAGAGATAGTTCTGGATCGAGTTGATCTCGTGGTCGATGAAATGCTTGCGCCCCTCGATGTCGCGGGTGAAGCCGCGGACCCGATAGTCGACCGTGACGATGTCCGAGTCGAACTGGTGGATCAGGTAGTTCAGGGCCTTCAGCGGGGAGATCACTCCGCAGGTGGACACATCGATGTCCACGCGGAAGGTCGCGATGCCGTCCACCGGATGGATTTCCGGGTAGGTATGCACGGTGATGTGGCTCTTGTCCAGGTGCGCCAGGATGGTGTCCGGCAGCGGGCCCGGGGACTCTTCGATCTGGCTGTCGGTCGGAGTGACCGGCTGCTCGGAGATCAGGATGGTCACGCTGGCGCCCTGGGGGTCGTAGTCCTGACGCGCGATGTTCAGGATATTGGCGCCGATGATGTCGACAACATCGGTAAGAATCTGCGTCAGACGCTCCGCGTCATACTCTTCGTCGATGTACTGCACGTAGGCCTGGAGGTCTTCGGGCGTCTCGGCGTAGCAGATGTCGTAGATGTTGAAGCTCAAGGTCTTCGTCAGGTTGTTGAACCCGTGGAGCTTGAGTTTGCTTTTCACCGTGGGGAACTCTCTCGGTTGCTTGCGGCTCTGCCGCAGGGTTGGGGCATGCCCGTCAGATGCGAACGACGCACCTGCGTAGGACGGTTAACACCTCTTCGCGATGGCGATTGTGGTTTGTTGAGTTGCACGGGCGCCGGCTGGCGCCATTGGTCACCCGACCGGGATGGCTCGGGAAACGTCTATCAGAGCGGAAGAATCTTCCGAACTGAACGGCCGCCCGACGGAATCGCGCGGCACGAAAAAAGGGGCGCATTATGCAGAGCCAATCAAGCCTCCGCCAGAGTTTGCGCCCCTTTTATGATGACCGGATGTCGTCTCAGCCGAGTTCGACGATCTCGTAGTCGTGGGTGATCTCCACCCCGCCGCGACCGAGCATGATCGATGCCGAGCAGTATTTCTCCGCCGACAGCTCCACCGCGCGCTTGACCTGGGCCTCCTTGAGACCGCGGCCCTTGACCACGAAGTGCACGTGGATCTTCGTGAACACCTTGGGCTCCTCGTCGGCCCTTTCGGCCTCGAGGAAGGCTTCGCAGCTCTCCACCGGCTGGCGCGCCTTCTTCAGGATGCTGACCACATCGAAATTGGTGCAGCCGCCGAGGCCGATCAGGACCATCTCCATAGGGCGCACCCCGAGGTTGCGTCCGCCATGGTCCGGCGGACCGTCCATGACCACCACGTGGCCGCTACCGGACTCGCCAAGGAACATCGCCTCGCCCGCCCACTGGATACGCGCTTTCATCGTTCAGACTCCCGCCGGCAAAGGGCGCCAGCTTAGCACAGGGCCCAAGGACAGTACGGGATCACAGTCCTGATAGCTGCGTCGCAAAATCACATCGACCTTCATGGTCCGTCTGTTAAGCTGGACGCGGTTTACTGGCACACTTCCTGATCTGCCCGGTTGGGGGGAGCTCTCCGCTGAGCTCCCGGGCCCTGGCAGGTCTCTCCATAAGAACTCAAAAAAAACATCGCCTTGTACGTCAGGCATATTCTTTATTCTTTCGGGACTCGGGCATGGTAGCTATTACCCACACACCCAAACTCAAACACCTAGACAAGCTGCTCGCACACTGTCACCGCCGCCGCTACACCGCAAAGAGCACCATCATCTATGCCGGCGATCGCTGCGAAACGCTGTTCTTCATCATCAAGGGTTCGGTCACCATCCTCATCGAGGACGACGACGGCCGCGAAATGATCATCGGCTACCTCAACAGCGGTGATTTCTTCGGCGAGCTGGGATTGTTCGAAAAGGAAGGCAGCGAACAGGAACGCAGCGCCTGGGTTCGTGCCAAGGTGGAATGCGAAGTCGCCGAGATCAGCTATGCGAAGTTCCGCGAACTGTCGCAGCAGGACTCGGAGATCCTCTACACCCTCGGCAACCAGATGGCCGACCGCCTGCGCAAGACCACCCGCAAGGTGGGCGACCTGGCCTTCCTCGACGTCACCGGACGCGTCGCCCGCACCTTGCTGGACCTGTGCCAGCAACCGGACGCCATGACCCACCCGGACGGCATGCAGATCAAGATCACCCGCCAGGAGATCGGCCGGATCGTCGGCTGCTCGCGGGAAATGGTCGGACGCGTGCTGAAGAGCCTGGAGGAGCAGGGCCTGGTGCATGTGAAAGGAAAGACCATGGTGGTCTTCGGCACCCGCTGAACAGCACCCATGAAAAAGGCCGGTCGCAACCGGCCTTTTTCATGGGGTTCGACAGCGCGGATCAGTCAGGATCGGCGCCCAGCACCACGCCGCCGCGCTCCTGGAAGAACAGGCGCTTCAGCTCGAGGCCAGGATCGTCGGCCCGCATGAACGCCTCGCCAACCAGGAAGGCGTAGACCTCGCTGACTTCCATCAGCTCCACGTCGGCCCGGTTGAGAATACCGCTCTCGGTGATCACCAGGCGGTCGCGGGGAATTTCCGGCAACAGGTCGAGGGTGGTTTCCAGGCTCACCTCGAAGGTGTGCAGGTTGCGGTTGTTGATGCCCACCAACGGCGTGTCCAGGGTCTTCAGTGCACGTTCCAGCTCGGTGCCGTCATGCACTTCGACCAGTACGTCGAGACCGACCGACTTGGCAGTCGCCGCCAGTTCGGCCATCAGCACGTCGTCCAGCGCCGAGACGATCAGCAGGATGCAGTCGGCACCGATCGCCCGCGCCTCGACGATCTGGTACGGATCGATCATGAAGTCCTTGCGGATCACCGGCAGCGCACAGGCGGCCCGCGCTTCCTTCAGATAGGCATCGGCGCCCTGGAAGAAGTCCACGTCGGTGAGCACCGACAGGCACGCCGCGCCACCCGCCTCGTAGCTGCGGGCGATCTGCGCCGGGACGAAGTGTTCGCGCAGCACGCCCTTGCTCGGCGATGCCTTCTTGATCTCGGCGATCACTGCCGGCTCCTTGCGCTTGGCCCGCTCCAGCAGGGCATTGGCGAAGCCGCGCGGCGCATCGGCGCTACGCGCCAGCCGCTCGACCTCGGTCAGGTTGACGCGCGCACGGCGCTCGGCGACCTCCTCGGCCTTGCGGGCGAGGATCTTCTGCAGAACCGTCGGCACACTCACTGTGCGTTCTCCTCTCTGTAAACGGCGGTGAAGGCCACCAGTTCGTCCATCTTCTCCCGTGCCAGCCCGGTGTGCAGGGCATCGTGGGCCAGTTGAATGCCCTCGTGCAGGCTGGTCGCCAGATCGGCAGCGTACAGTGCCGGGCCGGCATTCATCACGATCAGCTCGGCGGCCTTCTGCCCAGCCTCGGTCTTGCGCCGCCCCAAAGCGTCGCGGATCAGTTCCAGCGAGGCCTGCGGACTGTCGACCTCCAGCCCCATCAGGGTCTGGCTCTTGATCCCGAAGTCCTCGGGACGCACTTCGTACTCGCGTACCTCGCCGTCCTTCAACTCGGCAATGTGGGTCGCCGCGGCCAGACTGAACTCGTCCAGCCCGTCGCGCGAATGCACCACCAGCACATGCTCGCTGCCGAGACGCTTGAGCACTTCAGCCAGCGGCTTGCACAGTTCCTGGGTGAACACCCCGACCACCTGGTGCCTGACTCCCGCCGGGTTGGTCAGTGGGCCAAGCATGTTGAACAGAGTCCGCAAGCCCAGCTCGCGGCGCGGACCGGCGGCGTACTTCATCGCCTTGTGGTGGACCTGGGCGAACATGAACCCGACGCCGACGGTGTCGATGCAACGCGCCACCTGTTCGGAGGTCAGCTCCAGGTAGATGCCGGCGGCTTCCAGCAAGTCGGCGCTGCCGCTCTTGCCGGAGACCGCGCGGTTACCGTGTTTGGCGACCTTGCCGCCAGCGGCGGCGACCACGAAGGACGCCGCCGAGGATACGTTGAAGATGTTCGCGCCATCGCCGCCGGTGCCGACCACGTCGACCACATGCTTCAGCGTAGGCAACTGCACGCCGTCGGCCAGTTCGCGCATCACCGCCACCGCGCCGACGATCTCGTCGATGGTTTCGCTCTTCATCCGCATGCCCATCAGGAAGGCGCCGATCTGCGCGTCGGTGCACTGCCCGGTCATGATCTGGCGCATGACCGCCTGCATTTCCTCGGTGGTCAGGTCGAGCTGGTTGACGATGCGATTGAGGGCTCCCTTGATATCCATCTCAGTTGCCCTCCCCACGCACGCCGCCCTGCTGGCGCAGGAAGTTGGCCAGCAACTCGTGGCCCTGCTCGGTGAGGATGGACTCGGGATGGAACTGCACGCCCTCGACATTCAGGGTCTTGTGGCGTACGCCCATGATCTCGTCGAGCGATCCGTCGGCATGTTGGGTCCAGGCGGTGATCTCCAGGCATTCCGGCAGGCTCTCTCGTTTCACCACCAGCGAGTGGTAGCGCGTCACCGTCAGGGGATTGGCCAGGCCGGCGAACACGCCGAGGTTCTTGTGGTGGATCGGGCTGGTCTTGCCATGCATCACCTGCCGCGCCCGCACCACTTCGCCGCCGAAGGCCTGGCCGATGCTCTGGTGGCCAAGACAGACACCGAGCAATGGCAGCTTGCCGGCGAAGCGCTCGATCACGGCCAGCGAGACGCCGGCCTCGTTGGGGGTGCAGGGACCGGGGGAAAGGACGATGCGCTCGGGCGCCAGGGCCTCGATCTGTTCCACGCTCAGTTCGTCGTTGCGCACCACCTTGACCTCGGCCTTGAGTTCGCCGAAGTACTGCACCAGGTTGTAGGTGAAGGAGTCGTAGTTATCGATCATCAGCAGCATGCTGGCTGTAACCTCTTGATTTCATTCTTATGCGAATCGCATCACCCGGCTTTCGCCACACCCGTTTCCCGGCGCACTCGCGGAGGAAGGGGGAGTGGATCGTCGGCATTATGCCTGTGGAAAACGGGGGACGCAGGGAGACGTGACCGGCCAGGCCGGCGAAGAAGAAGTCAGGCGCGCCAGCGCCAACGGGCGAATGCCTTGATGAGGGAGGTGATGATGCTGCTGAGGTGGATCACGATAGCGGTCTCACGGAGCCATGTTGGGGAACATAGCCCAGTGGGGAGGATGGGTGCAACAGCGGGATGTCGGAAGGAAGGCCGATCCGAGAGGATCGGCCGAAAGGTTTAGCGGCAGGCACGCAACGCCGCCTGCAATTCGAGTTCGTAGCCCTGCCGCTGGCGGCGCTCGGCGAGCAATGCGCGAACCTTGGCCTGCAGCGAATCGCCGGCCTTCAGCGTGGCGCCGGCCCAGCTCGGCGGGCGCACGTCAGGTACACGGCAGGGCACTGCGAGGGGAACCTCGACGCGCACGGGGCGAGGTGTCGTCGGCGAGGCTGCGCAGCCCGCGAAAAGCAGACAAAGCCCCAGCAGGAGACGAGTCATAGTCCCAGCTCCCGGTCGATCGCCGCACCTGCCGCCTGGCAGTCCACACCAATGTCGGGTTCCTGGAGCAGACGCACGGCCGCGGCATACTGCTCCGCGGCCTGCGCCCTGGCCTCGCCGAGTGCCTGCTCGACGTCCTTCGCGCGCCTCTCGGCGCTCGCCCGCACCGCCGCCAGCGCTCGCTGCTGCTCATCGAGCAAAGCCTCGAGCTGGCCGCTGGCGACGCGGCTGGCAGTGAGTTGGCCCAGGGTCTCCTCCAGTTGCGGACGATAGTGGCGGGCAACCAGGCCGCCGCCGAGCAAGGCGCCGGCCAGCAGGACCAGCAACACGGCCGGCAGGAGCAGAGCGAGCCGGCTCATGACAGCACCGCCCTGGCCCGCTGCCACAACGCCAGGCGCTCCGCCTGCCCATTCAGGCCGCCGTTGATGCGGCGGGTGATGGCAGCGAACTCGCCGCGGTCGGCCAACTCGTTGAGCCCGTGACCGGCCCACCACCAGGCGGCGCTGCGGGCCGCCGGCAGGGGCTGCTCCAGGCGCCAGGGCTCGGCTTCCAGCGGCTCGCCGAGGGCCTCGCCGACCAACCGGTAGTTGGCACGCCCGGTGATCTGTAGCAAGCCACGCCCACGGAAGCGCCAGCCATCGCCGGACGCTTCGTCGCCATTGCCGTTGCGCGTGGCGTAGGTGTTGTCGGCAATCGCCTGCGGATTGCGCGCCAGCCGCAAGGCCAACGCGTTAGGCTGCCCGTCGGGGCCGAGATAGCGGCTCGGCCAGGTCGCCGCCAAGCCTTGGGCGCTGTAATTGAGGTTCTCCACCAGCCGGGTCAACTGGCTGCTTTCGTGGCCGACCTGGGCGAGAAACGCGGCACGCCGAGCCGGTGTGTCGATCTCCCTCTCGTCCATGGCCCGTTGCAACGCCACAACGAAAACGCCCGCGACGAGGCGGGCGTTGGGAAAAATGCGCAGCAATTGCTGCTCGGTCAGTTTCATCGATCCTCCTGCACTCCGATGGGTTTCAGGCGTCACCCCTTGCCGCCTCGGCCGCCGTTGCATTGCACGACAGTGGTCCATCCGCTGGAGCTGTAGGTGTGCTCCACCGAGTCGATCAGGAACTCGCCGTCGATTCCCGCCTTGAAGCCTTGGAGCAGCAGGCTGCGCTCGGCGAACAGGTCGCCACGCCCTGGCAGTTCCAGGCGCACACTGGCGCTGGAGCGGCTGAAGCTCGCCAGGCGAGCCTTCGCCGCCTGCTCGGCCTCTCCACGGCTGGTATAGAGGTGCCGGTCGACATGCTCGCCCATAGCCGTAGCCGGTGCCTTCGGGTTCTTCAGCTCGACGCTCTTGACCTCGCCGCTGCCGGGCAATTGGTAGCGGGTCTTCACCGTTCTCATCAGGCTGCGGTCGTCGAAGGTAACGTCGAAGCTACCGACGTCAGCACGGCCCAACACCAAAGGTTCGATCCGACGCCCCGTGGCGCTCTGCCCGCTCTGTCGCGGCAGCACCATGAGCATGCCCTCGGCCAGCTTGGCGGTGCAGTCGTACTGGCGCGCCAGACGGGTGACGAAGTGGTAGTCGGACTCATTGACCTGGTCGACCCGGGCGATCGCCACCTGCAACGGACACTCCACGCGCCAGCCGTTGCGTGCGCCAACATCGCGGCAGACCTGAGCCAGGGTAGTGCCCTCCCAGCCGCCGCTGCGTATCGTCTTGCCACTGCCGCGCATGTCGCCGGCCTTGGCAGTGACGGTCAGGCAGTCCGGCGGACCAGCCCACTGCAAGGTGTCCACGGTAAAGCGTCCCATGCGCATCAGTGGCTCGCCGGCATAGCCGAGATGAACCTCCAGCACCGCACCGCGCCTGGGTAAGGCCAACTGTCCATCGCGATCGTCGAGCCTCAAGGTCAGGCTGTCGGACTCCATGCCCGGCTTGTCCAGCAAGGTCAGCTTGAGCAGGCGGTCATTCAGCCGCTGGGTGACGTCGGTGCCGTCGGCAACGATACGGAAACTCGGTTGCACCTGGTTTCTCCAGAAAAGAAAAACCCCGCCAAGGCGGGGTTGCGGGTGAGCGGTCGATCAATCCCACAGGCGCACCTGTTCGACATTGACCACCGGCATGTCAGGGAAACTGATCAGCAAGCCGGCGCGGAATGGCTGCTGCTCATCGGCCAGCCCGGGATTGGCGTCGAGGGTCGCCTCGACGCAGCCCAACAGATGGCCATAGACGTGGTAGCAGAGGCTGTCCAGCATGTCGCCGTCAGCGGTTCGGCAGGTCGTCGCCATAGCGCTTGAACTCCAGGTCGAAGGTTTGTTTGCGGGGAGCGCCGTTGCCCAGCAGGGCGCTCTGGTTCTCGCTGATCCGCACCAGACACCAGAGGCCCATCTGCACCTCGCCGTAGCCGCTGCTCAGGATCAGCGGCTCACGCCGCTCCGCCAACCGGCGCAGCGCTTCGAGCTGCTCCAGACCGACGACCTTTTCCTGGTTACCTACCTGTCGACGCAGCGGGAATACCGCACCCTTGAGCAGGATGCTCTCCTCGCCCATGCCGACGCTCTGCAGCGCCGGCCGCCGACCCAGGCGCACCTGCCCGCTCCAGTTGTAGGCACTGTTGCGCTGCAGGGCGTCGAAGGCGGCAGTATTCAGGTTGAAGTAGAACGGTTGGGCATTGGCGGTCAGCGGCTGCAGTACCAGCAGGTGCGGCAAGGGCGCTGCGGCCTCGCTCGGGGGCGTCGCCGAGGGTGCCAGCAGCCACGACGGCAGCACCCCCGCCAGCGTCGGACTGATGTCGCCAGCGACCTTGCCGACCGCCTGCGCGGCACTGTTCACCTGCACCTTCAGCGCATCCAGGCGTTCGTCGATACCAAGCAACGCCCGGCTCGCCCGGTCATAGGTGGAGACCACGCGGTTCACCTTGCCCTGCGCCTGGCCGATGCCGCGCATGGCACGCTGCAGCCGGGCAGCCATTTCCGGCGATACGCCGGGCAGGTTCTCCAGCTCCGCGGCTGCGCCGCGGATCTCGCTGATCGCGCCGTTCACCGGAGCGACCACCTTGTCCAGACTCTTGCGTCCGGACTCGCCGGCGCGACCCAGGTACCTCAGGCCGGCCTGCAATTGTTCCAGATATGCCATGGGGACTCCTTAGACCATCGCCGGATCGTAGAGGCTGCGCCGCTGCCGCTCGTCGGCGAAGTCGACAAGCATGCGTTGCAGGTAGGGCAGCAACTCGTCGGCCAGGCGCTGCGGCTCGTGTACGTTGCCTTGCACCGTCAGGTTGATCTGCGGCGCGAAGGTCCAGTTGGGCGCAGCCGCGACGGGCTCGGCCTGTGGTGCGGGCACCGCCGGCTTGTTGTCCGAGTCCGCCGGCGGATCGCCAGCCAGACTGCGTCCCAGACGCCCCCCCAGTTCGCTACCGCCCCAGGCGCCGATAGCGCCGCCAACCAATCCACCGATCAGCGTACCGACCACCGGCACCACCGAGCCGATGCTCGCTCCCAGAGCGGCGCCAGCCAGGGAACCAGCCAGGGAGCCACCGGCCTCGCCATAGGCGATGGTCTTTTCGCTCTCCGACAGGTCGCTGGAGTAAACCTCAGCAACATCGATCAACGACGAGGCCACTTGCAGCGGCGCGTTGCGTATGGGCAAACGCGACAGGCGCGGCAGCTTTCCTGCCATCGCCCCCAAGCCTCCTCCGGCCGAGAAGCCAAGGGATGGAAGGGAGCGGGCCTTCACCCCACCGCCCTTGCCTCTCTTCCTGCGTGGTGTTTGACCGCGCTTTCGTTGTGCCGGCCTCCTCGCGGACTCCAGCGTAGAGTCGCCTCCCGGCACCGGCCAGTTGGTAACGAACACGCGCTGTATTTCGCTACCACCCGATACCCGGCCTGCGCCCTGTTCGATCAGATCGCCGACGGCAGCGCTCCCTCGCCGACCGAGCCGACCGCCACGCAACACGTCGATAGCGCCGCGCCCTCCCTTGTAGGCGAGATACCCGGATAACACCGCACCTGCGGCGGCGGTAAGACCGGCCGTCGTCCGCGGATAGGCTTCGAGCAGTTCCGCAGTCGACTCGCCGAGTACCGCGCTCCCCTTGGCCAGGTTGTCCAGATATGGATTCAGGGCGCTGCCCAAAGCGGTCTGCGCCCTCTCCCAACTGTCGCTGGAAGCCTTCCACAGCTCCTGGGACATCCCCTCGCGACGCCGCGCATCGCGCTCCGAAGAGCCTACGGAAGACTGCTGGGATTCGAGCAAACCCTGGAACTCGCCGCGCGACGCTCGATAGGCTTCAAGCGCCGGCGACGCCTCACCGGCGCTGAGCTTGCCGCCCTTATCCCGATAGCGCGCAGCCAGCTCCAGGTTGGCCTCCAGCAGACTCGCTCCGTCCTTGCGCAGCGCTTCCAGGTCCCGGTCGTAGCCCTGGCCATAAGCGCGTTTCAAGCTGCCGCTGCTGACGAACTCCAGCCAGGCCTTCATCCGCACGTCCGCTTTGTCTGGCGTGGTGTTCTTTGCCTGAATCTCCAGCAAGGCCCCCAGTGCACCGACATCGCCGGCCGTGGCCTCTCCCGCATTGCCCAGCGCTGACAACAAGGCAGGCAGGCGACGCGCCAGGGCCTCACTGCCAACTCTGCCTTTACCCAGGACGACCAGGCGGTCGAGGGAGGCGGACAATTGCTCTGGCGAGTCCGAACCCTGGGCCAGTTGCAACGCTCGAACCAGCCCCGCAGCCTCGGCTGAAGCAATCCCTTGGCCAAAGCCGAAGCGGCCCGCCAGTCCCAGATTCATTTGCGCGGCGGCGAACCCCATGCCGGTGGCGTTCAAGTGCTCCAGCATGTCCAGCGTCGCCGTGCGTCCCAGGCCGCTCTGGCTGGCACTGTCCTGGATCAGGGATGCCAAGGCTGGCTCCCGGCCGACGTCCAGGCCGTTGCGGATCGCCAGGTCGCGCAACCGCGCTTGATAACCGGCAGCCGTCTTGCTGGCTTCCACGACCAGTCCAGAAAATGCGCTAGCCAATGGCATTGCCTGGCTGGCCTGCTCCAGCCGTTGCAGGCCGCGGACCTGCATATCCAGGCCACGCTGCATCTCGCCCAGTCGAGCGTAGGCATCGCCCGCGACCCTGGCCTCGATGCCGAGTCGCTTCAGTTGCTCCTGGCGTTCGCCAAGCTGCCGGGCATGCTCAGCAACGCCGCGGTCTCCGACCTTGCGCATATCGGCGAGTTCTCGCTCCAGGCGTATGGCGTCTCCCAGCACATCTCTCAGGCTGGACGCCTGGCGGGAACGTTCCTGGAGACTGTCGAGCCGTGCCTTGACGGTCTCGAATGCCTTGCCCAAGGAGGGGTCGGCGATGCCGCCGATGGAGACCACCAGGTCCATGTCTTTACTCATGACGGTTCGTCTCGTCTGTTATCGATGTCCGCCACCGCGGACCTACTGAAGTAGCGCGGGCGCCGCTCGCCTGGCGGACGGCGCCGTCGCTCACTCCTCGCCCTCGGCGAGCCACCAGAGCAGGTCGCCCAGGGTCATGCGCTCCAGTTCGCTGGCCTGGAAGCCCAGCTCAATGGCCAGGCGCCTCGCCAGTTGACGCATACGCGAAGGTGTCGTCCGTGTCGTCTTGCACCAGGCGAAAGTAGGCGCCTTGCAGCCGCTGGTAGTCGCTCAGCTTCAGCCCCTCCAGGTCCTGGCGGCTGACCTGTGCCAGCGAGGCGAACAGTTGCAGTTCGCGCTCCTCGGCATCGTCGCCGGCCACCTTGCCGGCCAGGCGGATATCACGCACGGTGGGTGCACGCAGGGTCAGCGTGTCGACGCTGACCCCGTTGCACTGTGCCGGACGCGAGAGACGAACGAGGGCGGCGTCAGCATCCAGCGTCAGCCAGCCCGGCAGTCGATTCTCTTGGGTCATGTCCGGAGCTCCTCTTACAGGCCGAGGTCGTTGCGCATGCCGGCCAACTGGTCGACACCGTTGATCGCACGGACACCGTTGACCGGATCGATCTCGTAGACCTCGCGGCCATCGACTTCCAGCTTGTAGTAGCTGACCGCAACGGCGTACTTGAACTCGGCTTTCTCGCCGGCCTTCCAGTCGCCCGGGTCGACTTCCTTGAGCAGGCCGCGCAGGGTAGCCACCACTGGCACGCTGGCGCCCTTCTGGCCCTTGAAGGAGCCGCGGAACACGCCATTGAAAGCGCTCTGGTCGGCCAGGCCGAAGAAATTCAGTGCTTCTCGGCGGGCACCGTTGGTGGAGAACTTGGCCTCCATCGCCTCCAGGCCCATGTCGATGGATACCGGCGCATCCATGCCGCCGGCACGGTATTGCTCGGTCTTCACAGCCAGCTTGGGCAGGGTCAGGGATGGCACGTCACCGGCGAAGCTCACGCCGTCGATGAACAGGTTGGTATTGGTCAGGGTTTGCGGAATCATCACGGGCGCTCCTTAGGCGACATCCAGAACTTCGGTGAGCCACTGATCGGTCACCTCGACACGGAAATTGGGGTTCTCGGCAGGCGGCACATCGGTGAAGCGGATGTTCCAGTACACCTTGCCCTGGGCCAGCTGGCTGGCGCTGTTCAGGTCCGGGTCGGCATAGACCTCGAAGTTGATCACCGCGCCCTGGTTCTTCAGATCGCGCATGAAGGCGCGCAGGCCCTCGGTGACATCCTTCACGTAGGTCTTGGTGATGCCGCGGTCCACCGCCCACTTGTGCCCGGCGAGGATCGCATCCATCACCAGGTCCATGGTCCGAACGCGGGTGACGAAAGCCCACTTGCTGTCGCTGGACAAGGTGCGATTGCCCCACAGGCGATAGCCATCGTCGCGAATGATCGTGGCGATATTGGCGTTGTTGAGCAGGTTGGCGCGACAGGTCTCATCACCGTCGAGGAACTCCACCGGACGGCTGGTGCCGGTGATGCCCTTGATCTCCTTGTTCGACGGCGACGACCAGAAGCCGTACTCGGCGTCGGTCCAGGCGAACAGGCCGGCGGCGTAGGCCGAAGCCGGGGCCTTGCGTGCGGCATTGGTGGCGCTGTCCCAAACCTGCACGCCCGGGTCGACCATGAACAGGCGCTTGCTGCCGAAGTTCTTGGCGTAGGCGACGGCCGCCTCGTCGGTGCTATTGGGGCCATCGAGAATGGCGATGGCCCGCAGTTTCTCGGCCAGCCCGTCCATGGCGGTGGCCACCGCTTGCTGGGCCGAATGACCCGGCGCAACTAGTAGACGCGGCTGAGCATTGAAGCGGCTCTTGCCGTCTAGCAGAGCCTGAAGTCCGGTGCGCTCGCCGGCGGCGCTGACACCACCTATGACGGCGCTGGCCTGGGCCTCGGGAGTCTCCGCGGCTTCCACGCCCACCGCCACGATCACGGCCTGGGCACGGTTATAGATGGCCTCGCAGGCCAGGTAGATAGACGAGCCGATGCCGAACGCCGCGGCGGCGTCCTTCTTGCTGGTGAGCAGCACCGGAACGTTGGGCTTGGCGCTTGCCTGCGCCCCCGGCGTGAACACATCGCAGAGGCCGATGACGGAGCTGGCCGGCAGCGCGATGGTGCGCGCACCGATATCGACGTTGGTTACCGTAACGCCGTGGAAGAAACTCATAGGTAGATCTCCATTAATGAAAAACCCCGCACGGGGCGGGGTTCAGGGGGTGATGAGCGGTTCGAGCCACAGCGGCGGCTCGGGTCTTGCGCCTAAATCAGGAAACGCCGCGGATGCCGGCCAGTCTCGAAGGCTGGCGCGGTACAGCGTGAGTTCGAGCAGTTGCGCCTGGTTCAGGGTCGTAATCTTGCCCAGGTCGAGCTCATCCCGGTGACGGGCGATGGGGCCATCAGTAAGCGTCAACTGGCGATCGCGCCAGATGCGCTCACGGTGGGCCAGGACCTCTTCTGCCGGGGCCGGCGGGTCGATACAGAACGGACGGCCGGCGGCGTCGGCGACGATCTGCTTGCCCTCGCTCTGGGCTACCAACAGCGCCAGGTATTCAGCTTCCTCGAGGGGATACATCCGCGCGTCGATGGGCATGCGGTCGCCGTGGACATCCTTCGAATAGAAACCGCCAGTGGCGGCATGGAAAAAAATCATGGGTCACCTCAACAGCCAATGGCCACAAGCCTGATCGCATAGTTCTGGACCGCACCGTGATACTCGGTAGCGACAATCACACACCCCGTGGTGCTGACGCTGACATCTGCGAGGGTGACGGTCGATGCCGACGTCGCCGGCCGCCCCAGTTCCTTGACGCTCGGCACCACGTGCAGGCAGGTAGTGGGAAACGCGATCGGAAAGGTCAGCGAGCGGTTGACGATTCCACCCGGATGATCGCCGACACTCACTGTCATCCACTGCACGATGAGTCCTGTATCGTTATCCTTCCACCAGCCATTCAGCGATCGGTTCGCCGTCGCGGGAACCCCAGCCCCGATATTGTTGCGCGCCCCCGCTGCCGTATTCGAACCAAGACCGCCGCGCGCCAGAGGCAGGATGCCCGACGTGATCTGGGCGGCGTCGTGGTTGTGGCCAGTAGGCGGAAAGGTCGCGGGCTTTCCTGGCAGGGCGGCCCACGTAAAGCCACTTTTCAGCAGATAGTCGTTCGGATTGAAGTCCGCTCCATGCCATACACGCCGCCATGGATACCAGGTGTTGGTGTAGCGGCAACGAAAATAGAACCCTTCACCGTCATAAACCTGGTATGTCTGGTAGATGAAATTGGTGCCTGCATTATGCACTTGAAGCAAGCCGGCCCGGGGGACCGGGTAGTTCGCCCCACTTTCGGCCTGTGCATTGGCCGTCTGGTACCACCATCCCGACGTGATGAGCGAGTTGAGATTGACCGCACCGCCCAAGGCCCCGTCCGCCTCCTTGCTGAACGAACCACCTATGTCGCAGCGCTTCCAGGGCAGCCAGTCCCGGGCGCTAGGGTTGGCCGCGTAGGACACCCGTACATACATCTCGGATGTAGCGTTGTAGCTCGTTGCAATCTGCGAAGCATTGCCGTTCTGATCCGGATAGAACATCGACTGGATGTAGAAGTACCGTCCGGCAACAGGTCCGTTCGCATGATTGGTCAGCATCAACGGCACGGTCGCGGTGTTCGGATCGCTAGTGGTCGAGACAGCAGTAGCCAACCCGCGCGCGAATACCGGCAAACGCTGCTCGGCCAGCACCCCGCTGACCAACTTCGAAGCATCCAGCCCGGGAATGTCCGTCGCCGCCAGCGCCATTCCAGCAGTCACCCTTCCCTTCGTATCCACGGTCACCTTCGGATAGCTGCCCGCTGCCACACCGGTAGCGGAAAGACTCAGCGGCGCAGAAACATTGGCACTGCCGTCGAAGGTCACCGACCAGGAGGCATCGCCACTGGCTGCCAGGCTGCGCGGTGCGGCCAGCCTGCTGGATGACACGGCGTTGCCATCGACTCGCAGCGCATCGGTGATGCCATAGCCGGCCAGGGTGGTGGCCTTGTTCGCTTTCTGCGCCAGTTTTCCGTCGGTATCGGCCTTGGTATAGGCATCTCCGATCGCATAGCCGGCCAGGGTGCTCGGATTGCTGCCCTGGGTGACCACCCCGTTGGCGTTCACCGTGACCGAGCGATAGCTGCCCGCCGTCACGCCGGAAGGCGCCAGGCCAATGCTGCGGTCGGCAGAAAGATCGCCCCCACCGACCAGGCCATTGCCAGCCAGGATCTTGCGGCCCTTGAAATCGGCAGCGACCTTTTCCTTCACCCAGTCCTGAGTGGCGTAGATGATGCCGTTGTCGATCAGCAACTGGACATTCTCCAGGCCGGAGAGCGCGATGTTCACCCGAATGGTCTGGGTCCGCGCACTGCCACTTTCCATTGCTGCCTTGTAGCTGGGCGGGCAGTTGGATACCGCGACGAACTTGCCGTCGGCATCCTGCAGGCCGATCTCGCGGATCCAGAAGCCACCTACCTCAACTGGTAGCACCACCTCGGCAACCAGAGTATTGATGTTCTTGTCCGACACGAACAAGCGATTGAGCTGCGCCCGGTAGCGCTGGTTGATCAGTTTCGTCTGCGTGGCTGCGGGTATCGGATCCGGAGTAGCACCCGGTGCGCCGCCAGCATCGCCGATCAGCATATGAGTCGGCTGCCATTTCTTGCCTGCTGCGCTGGCCGCAGCCAGCGCAGCGGCACCTATGTCGGTGAGCAGGCCACCGTATTTCGGAGTATTGGTCGTCATGTCACTGTTTCCAGGGGAAGATTTCAAGGGTGTCGCCGTCGGTCACGGCCAGTCCGTGACGGGACCGGATTACCGGGGTGATGCGCAGGTCCAGGCGGGTCAGGTGTCGGCTCACCGGGCGGACGTCATCGAGCAAGCGCTCCAGCTCCAGTACGGTGCCTTCGTCGATGCCACGGTCGCTGACGTCCACGGTGATCTCGAAGGTCCCCGGCACGCCGGTCGGGCTTCGCTGCCACCATTCGGTGACCTCGCTCAGCGCACCGATCGGCTCGACCACTTGGCGCAACGCGGTCAGCGTGCCTTTGCGCTGGTGCAGGACGAAGGACGTCGCTACCGCATTGCGCTTGGCCTCGTCGCTCCAGTCCGGGTCCCAGCGGTCCACCGAGCGCGTCCAGGCCAGGTAGGGCAACAAGGCCGCCTCACAGCGTGCCGGATCGTTAAGCTCACGAAGCGGCACCGGCAGTTCGGCAGGCAATACATCACCCAGAGAGCGTTCCAGAGAACTCCTGTTTGGCGGCAGCAGGCGGCTACTCATCGACGCCTCCCAAGGTGATCGCATACCCCGTGCAATAGGCCGCCTGGGTTTCATCCAGGACCACGTCGGCCGCAGGCTCCTGCAGTTCGACGCGCTGCACGCCTTCGACATGCAGGGTGGCGAACAGGGCCGAACGCCGGATGTCGCGGCCCAGGCGGCGCTGGGCGGAAATGTAGTCGCGCAGCGAAGCCTCGGCGGCGGCACGGATCAGCTCGGCCTCGGGGCCGGGAAACAGGTAGAGCTGCGCCTTGACCTGATAGGGAACGATGCCTGCCGAGCGCACCGTTACCCGATCCGCGACAGGACGCACGTCCTCCGCGTTCAGCGCCAGGCGCACTGCCTGCAACACCGCTTCCGGTGCCTGCCCGTTGCCTTCCACCCCGAGCACGCTGATCAGCACTTCGCAGGGCGCCGGACTGGTCGCAGAGGCATCCGCCACCCTTCCATCCGCGCCCAGCGCATGGGCTATATAGGCGTTCCGCGGTCCTGCGACGGATAGCTGCTCGAACGCGAGCTGGATGCGATTGCGCAGCGACTTGTCGCTCTCGTACTGCGCCTCCACCGGCGGTACCGCCTCGGGCTGAGCGGGCCTGATCAGCAAACGCTGCACATTGAAGCCGGCACCGATCTGGTCGAGATCGGCACCGCTGGCGTATGCCAGCATCACCGCCCGCGCCGCATCGTTGATCCGCGCCCGCAGCAGCAGTTCTCGATAGGCCGCCAGTTGCAGAAGCTTGAGAACCGGATCGGACTCCACCTCCGCTGTCCATTCACCAGCCATGGCTTCGCGGAAGTCGCCCAACAGCTCCTGGTAAATCGTCTCGAAATCGAGGTTTTCGATAACCTCTGGCTCCGGCAACTGGGAAAGATCGATGATCACGCCGAGACCTCCATATTGATGTTCTCGCCCTCGAACACGCCGCTCAGGAGCAGATCCACGCGGCCATCGACGACCGCGACGACTCGCACGGCAGACAATGCGATGCGCGGTTCCCAGCGCCCCAGGGAACGGGCTACCTCGGCCTGCACGGCGCTTTTCCAGCCTTCGCTCACCGGCATGTCGACCATCCGCCGCAGCTTGCTGCCGTACTCGGGGCGCATGCGCCTGCTGCCCAACGGGGTGGTCAGGATGTCCTCGACGGACTGTTTAAGATGAGCCAGGCCGGACAGGGGCAGCCCGCTACGGCGATCCATCCCGATCATCGCCCTGCCCTCCCGCTCCGGCAGAGACAGGCCGCGCCTGGCTCCGAATGGCTGTGAGTGTTGCCCATGGCGAACTCCGCAAACGAAAAGGCCCGCTCGCGCGGGCCGGTTGAATGTTCGACGGACCGCCCTTCGGCAGCCCCGTCGTATGTTCAATGGGTGTGGTGGTTGCTGTTGCCGGCGGTGTCGATGATCGAGCCGCCGCCGAGGATGTCTCCGCTGACCGTCAGTGTCCCGGCGATCTCCACCGGTCCTTCCAGGCTGATCTTCGGCGCCTTGAGACTGACCGCCCCGTCGCTGACCCGCACCTCGCTGGCGCCGACCCTCACTTCCACGGTGCCGCTGGGCAGCTCGACGCGGTAGCGATGCGCAGCCCAGTCGTAACTCAACGAGGCGCCGTCGTCGAAACGCCAGGTCTCACTGCTGGCGCTGTTGTCCGGCGCCGTGCCCGCATCGCCGTACAGACCGGGAATAAAGGTACCCATTGACACTCCGCCCGACGGGCTGAGCAGTATCCCCTGTTCGCCTATGCTCGGCGCACGCCAGTGGCGAACCTTGCCGGCTGCCAGGGAGTGCCAGCGCAGCCAGCCGCTGGTCCAGTCGCCGGAGCGCACCCGTACCCGCGCCGCTGCCAGGTCCACGGCGACCACCACGCAGGGCAGGATCATCGCGGCGAGCATGCGGTCATGCTCCGCACTGACATAGCTCATGCCAACGCCTCCGGAGCGAAGTAGTCCGGCTCATGGCCGGGGCCGGTCTGCGGGTCGAAGCCCAGCATCAGGCTGCCCGGCGGCTGGTCCTCCCAGGCCCACTCCGGGTCTCCGAGACGCAGCGACTGCGTCCACTCGACCAGCCAGACACGCAGGCTCTTCAGCTCCTCGCGACTGCCGTCGACGGCCGAGCGTACGAAGCGCGCCGGTTCCAGAGACAGGTTCCAGGTCTGCTCGCGCAATGTCCGAACGATTCCGCAAGCAATGGATACCGCCTGGCGATCGCCATCAGGCGGCACCATTATCCGCGCCTGCAGGCGGCACAGCAGGGCGCTCTCGCCGGTACCGGGATCGCGCTCGGGCAGTAGCTCGGCTATTTCCAGGGAAACCGCCGGGGTATTTTCCGGCACGCCTGGCCAGAAGCCGATCAACTGCGCCTCCGGCAGACGCTCACGCAGTACCTGCTCGATGGCCGCGTACAGAGCCTCGAGCGTAACAGCCTGTTCAGGCATGGTTGACTCCTTCGATCAGTTTCAATGCGGACCACGGTCGTCCGACTGTTCCTCGGGCAGCTCGCAAACCCCCAGGCGCCGGGCGGCCCAGCGTTCGTAGAGACCGACGGCGATCTCCGCGCCGGCCGCGGCGGTCAGGCTGCCCAGCGCCGCGGCGAACAGCAGCGCGGCGCCGCAAGCCAACGCCAGCAGCATCACCGCCACGCCGCAGACGATCGACGCGCCGGAGCGCAGCGCCAGGCGCCGCAACAAGGCCCAGCCGCCGAGACCGGCCTTGTCGGCACGCCACATCTCGCCGCTGACGCCGCCCAGCGCGGCGAGCAGGATCAGTACCCAGAGCGGCATTTCCGTCAGTGTCTGCGGTTCGTTGCCCATGGGTCCCTCCTTGGCAGGCAGCGCCGGGCACGTCCGCACGAACGTTTTCCCGGGCAATAAAAAACCCGGCGCCAGGGCCGGGTTCCGGTGCTTCACGAGTGCCTCCCTGGGGACGCACCTTTACAAGAATGACTACTTTTTACCGCCCGATTCCCAGCCCGGCAATGCCTTCTCGACAATCCACCGCAATAGGAGGGAGACGCACCACGATATGAGGGTGATATACCGCCCTGGAAACCTTCGCCAGGCATCCGGGCAAGCGCATACCCACTTCCGATATGGAAAAGCCCGGCATCGACTGACGAAAAGGACGGCTCCGCCAGCCCGACCCCGCCTCTACCGTGCAGGGTCCGCTGCTGTGCATGGGGCTCGCCGCCTCCATGGGCGACAGGCATAAAAAAACCGGCCCGAAGGCCGGTTGGAAAATTCCAGGGGGGACCGGGATCCGGTCCAGGAACTCAGGCCGCCCGTCGCAGCAGGCCGTCCTGGATACCCTGGTGCGCCACATGCAGGCGCAGATAGAAGGTGTTGCGGCTGCAACCGCAGTGACGGTACTTCTGCTCGGGGAAGCTGTCGCGATTGAGATAGTGCTCCACCACCACGGTCTTCAGTTCCTCGGGTAGGCGATTTACCAGACGATCGACCTCCGCCACACGGTCGAGGATCACCCGGCTGCCACGGTGGCCGCGGACCACCTCGCCCTTGCTGGCGATCAGCATGGCGATCAGGTTGCCGCCGGCGTAGCCGCCTCCGTTGCTGCCTGGCGCGTGCATTTCCTCGGCCCAGAGCTTGAGCATTTCATCGATGGCTTTGATCACGGTCGTGTCTCCTTTCACTGCCCGCGAGGGCTCGGCATGAGGTCGGTTCAACGGCGCTCGTGGCGGTCCTGGCAGTCGATGCAGCGACTGCAACCCGGTGCCGCCCGGCGGCGCGCCTGGGGAATGGGCTCGCCGCAGTCCTCGCAGTCTTCCGCGGACTCGCGGATGGCCAGCGCCGGGCGCGCCGCCAGGAGGCCGTCGAGGCGAGCCAGGACCAGTTCGTTGGCGTGATCGGCAAGGTCAGCCATGGAAAGCCTCCCTGGCGTGCCCGACGCCCGACGGCCGAATGGATGGAACATGACAGATGCGCGGCGCCGGTTCGGCGACCTGCGTTCCTCTGCGCGGAAATGGCGAGTGCGTATCTCGCGACATGGCAATGACTCCCTGTACGACGCCGCCGTACCTGAAGCAGGTCGGCGACAGAATGAATGAGCGGGACGGAGCGTCTGCATGGACGGCGCTCCGGCCCTCCAGGTGCCGGAGCGCTTTCCCATGGCCCCGGCACCCAAGCAGTCGGCACCTGCATCGTCGGTCGCCGACAACCGGGTGCGTCCCTGCACCCATGTGAAATCACTGAAAGGCGGGTGGGAAGTTGTGGAACTCCCCCCTTCCGCTTTCTGACGGAAGAGAAATTACAACCAAAGCTATTTATCGTCAACACCTAGGCTCTTTACAGAGAATCCATCGGTCTGTAGATTGCCGAACATGGACAAGAGCACCCAGATCCCGCCCGACAGCTTCGCCGCTCGCCTCAAGCAGGCCATGGCGATGCGCAACCTGAAGCAGGAAACCCTCGCCGAAGCGGCAGGGGTTTCGCAGAACACCATTCACAAGCTGACCTCGGGCAAGGCCCAGAGCACCCGCAAGCTGATCGAGATCGCGGCGGCCCTGGGCGTCTCGCCGGTCTGGCTGCAGACCGGCGAAGGCGCTCCAGCCGCGCGCAGTGCCGTGTCCGTGGCCGATGGCAGCCCATTGGTGCTGGAACCGCTGCATCCGTGGGACAGCGACACACCGCTGGACGAAGACGAAGTGGAACTGCCGCTGTACAAGGAAGTGGAGATGTCCGCCGGCGCCGGACGCACTGCGGTACGCGAGATAGAGGGGCGCAAGCTGCGTTTTTCCTATGCCACGCTGCGAGCCTCGGGCGTCGATCCGTCGGCGGCGATCTGCGCCCAACTCACCGGCAACAGCATGGAACCGCTGATCATGGATGGCTCCACCATCGGCGTGGACACCGCCACCACCCATATCACCGATGGCGAGATCTACGCCCTCGAACATGACGGCATGCTGCGGGTGAAGTTCGTCTATCGCCTGCCCGGCGGCGGCATTCGGCTGCGCAGCTTCAACCGCGAGGAATACCCGGACGAGGAGTACTCGCCGGAGGACATGCGCAGCCGCCAGATCAGCATGATCGGCTGGGTCTTCTGGTGGTCCACCGTACGCCACCGGCGCGCCCCGTCCCTGGTGCGGTGAGCACCTGGCGCTCGCCCGCACTACAACTTCAGCTATTGCACAGAAAAACAACCTGAGCTATATTTCCTTCAACGACGCGTAGCCGCAGGAGGGAATACCGTGCAGCCAACCATCGCCCCTACCACTCCAATTCCACGCCAGGAAACCGTGGAATTGGTCTACCGCATCTTCGGCGACGTCCTGGTGCCGCTGGAGCAGGTCCGCGAACGCTGGTTTCGCAACCTGAACAAGGAAAACTTCAGCAAGGCCCTGGCATGCGGGCGGATCGCCCTGCCAGTGACGACCCTCGACGATAGCCACAAGGCCATGCAGTTCGTGGCCCTCGATCACCTCGCCGCCTACGTCGACCAGCGCGCGAACCAAGCCGGAAGTGCCCGTCGAGCACAGCCGGGCGCTGACAGCATCGCATCCTGAGCGGCCCGCCGTTGCCAGCATCGTAGGGAGCGACACCATGCTCTGCCTGGCGGATATCGCGTCGCGATACTCGCCCTACGAAAGCGGTTCCGCGTAGGGCGAAGCCAATGCGAGGGTCCAGCCGGGCATAAAAAAGGCGGATGGCGCAAACGCCATCCGCCTTCTTTTCTTCCGCCTCGCGCCGTCTTACTCGACGCTCTGCTCGGCCAGCGCCACGGCGCGGAACATCGCCCGGCGCTTGTTGATGGTTTCTTCCCACTCCAGCGCCGGCACCGAGTCGGCAACGATACCGCCGCCGGCCTGCACGTGGAGTTCACCGTTCTTGATCACCGCGGTGCGGATGGCAATGGCGGTGTCCATGTTGCCGTTCCATGCCAGGTAGCCGACCGCGCCGCCGTAGACTCCACGCTTGACCGGCTCCAGCTCGTCGATGATCTCCATGGCGCGGATCTTCGGCGCGCCGGACAGCGTACCCGCCGGCAGGATCGCCCGCAGCGCGTCCATCGCGCTGAGCCCCTCGCGCAATTGCCCGGTGACGTTGGACACGATGTGCATGACGTTGGAGTAACGTTCGATCACCATTTTTTCGGTGACCTTCACCGCGCCGATGTCGGACACCCGCCCCACGTCGTTGCGCCCCAGGTCGATCAGCATCAGGTGCTCGGCGATCTCCTTGGCGTCCGACAGCAGATCCTGCTCCAGCGCCAGGTCTGCCTCTTCGTTGATCCCGCGCGGACGGGTACCGGCGATCGGGCGCACCGTCACCAGGCCATCCTCGACCCGTACCAGCACCTCCGGCGAGCTGCCCACGACATGGAAGTCGCCGAAGTTGAAGAAGTACATGTAGGGCGTCGGATTGAAACAGCGCAGCGCGCGGTACAGGTCGATGGGCGCCGCCTTGAACTCGATGGACATGCGCTGCGACGGCACCACCTGCATGCAGTCGCCGGCCAGGATGTAGTCCTTGATCCTTCCTACCGCGTTTTCATAGTCCTCGCGGGTGAAGCTGGCACGAAACGCCGGCTCCCGACCCTGGACCGCCTCGAGGTCGAGGCCGCGACGCGGGGTGATCGGCTGGCGCAGACGCTCCAGCAGCTCCTCCAGACGTGCCTGGCCGCGCTCGTAGGCATTTTCCTCGGAGGGATCGGCGAGGACGATGGCGTGGATC
>NZ_SCND01000339.1:0-6478 GCF_005503585.1 Pseudomonas sp. 2VD | reverse complement strand
ACGATCCCCTGGTAGCGCTGGCCCTTGACCGGGTCCACGGTGAGGGTCAGCACGCCTTCGGGCATCAGTTCCTGCATGCCGGCGTCGGCGCCGATGGACTCCGCCGAATAGCGGGCCAGGCCACGCACCTGGCGGTCGCTGGAACACTCCACCATCAACAGCGGAACCGCGCCGCTGGAGCGCGCCTGCAATACCAGCAGGCCGTCGAACTTGAGCGTGCCGCAGAGCAGCGAGGCCGCCGCGAGCATCTCCCCGAGCAGTTGCGCGACCGGTTCCGGATAGGGATGTTTGGCCAGCACTTCGCTGTAGCTACGCTCGAGATCGACCATCTCGCCGCGCACGTCGGTATCGTCGAAAAGGAAACGCTGGCTCTGATCTGAATGGGACATGCGGGACACAACGCTACGAATGAGGGAATGACAAGTGAGTGACAAAGGCCTATAAAAGCGCGCTTCGTGACAGTCGTACGCCGACCCGGCGCCGATAGGGGGAAACGATTTTATGGATAATGCCTCTCCGTTCCAAGCGGCCTGGCAATGGCGCAAGTTCGCCACCTGTCATCTTCTGGCGCTCCTGCTGCTGATCCTGTGGCTCTGGGGCCCCACCCGCGAGCTGATGAACGGCTTCGACTTCTGGCTCTTCGACAAGCTCAACGGCTCCCTCGCCCTCAACGAAACCTGGCTGAAACTCTGGGGCCTGCTCAGTACCCGACCGTTCGACGCGGTGGTCGGGGTGATCCTGCTCTGCCTGCTGATTCGCGGCGACTGGCTGCTGCCAGCGAACCAGGTACGGCGGCTGACCTTCGGCTTCATCGTGACCCTGCTGATCCTGGTGGTGATCCGCGTGCTCTACGCCAAGATCGCCCACCACCTGCACTGGCAGCACGCCAGCCTGTCGATGCTGATGGACAAGGCCATCCACCTCAGCGACCACTTCCCGGACTGGGAACGCGTGTGGGAAATCAAGGACCGCTCCAAGCGCAGCTTCCCCGGCGACCACGCCTCGGTGCTGCTGGTCTGGGCGCTGTTCATGTCGCTGTTCGCCCGCCGCGCCGGGCAGTTCCTGCTGATCTGGACCCTGGCCGTGCTGTTCATGCTGCCGCGCCTGGTAGCCGGCGCGCACTGGGGCCAGGACTACATCGGCGGCCTGCAGATGGCCCTGCTGGCCCTCGCCTGGGGCTGCTACACACCGCTGGCGGCGAAGGCCAGCGGCTGGCTGGTGCAGGTGACCGAACCGCTGTTCCGCCTGCTAGCGAAATTGCCGCTGATCGGCCGCCTCGGCGTGGTCCGCGACTCGGCCTGAGGCCATCCCGGTCTCCCCTGCGGGAGACCGGCGCTTCTCAGTCCTGGCCGCCGCGCAACTGGTGGATCTGCCGCCGCTGCTTCTTGCTCGGCCGCCCCTCGGTCTGTACGCCCAGCGCCCCGGCCTTGCGCATGGCCGCCGCGCGCTCGCGGCTTTCCACGCTGTCCGCGGTTTCCTCGTAGAGAGCCTGGGCCTCCGGCGCGCCACGACGGACTACGGAAAGCGCGCGAATCGTCACGGTTCGCTCGTCGAAGCCCGTACGAATGGTCAATTCCTCCCCTACCCTGGGTTCCTTGCTCGGCTTGCACCGCTCGCCCCGGCAATGCACCTTGCCGCCCTCTATCGCGGCCTTGGCCAACGCCCGGGTCTTGAAGAAGCGCGCCGCCCAGAGCCACTTGTCCAGGCGCACCTTGTCGTCGTCTTTCTCGCTCACTGGCATTTCCCGTATTCGTTCCGCCGCTGTCTCGCGACTGTCATCGACAGCCGCTAGGTTCGTCTTCGGCATCCTCGGGCAGCCGTCTGGCGGCCGCCCATAGCCCTGCTAGAATGCCGGCAAAACGCCTGGAATGCCTACCCGTGAAGACATTCGACCAGCTTTCCGTCATCGGTCTGCGCGAGTGGATCGCCTTTCCCGAACTGGGCATGGTCGGGCTGCGCGCGAAGATCGACACCGGCGCCAGCACCTCCAGCCTGCATGCCTCGGACATCGTTCCCTTCGAGCGCGACGGCGAGAAGTGGGTGCGCTTCACCGCCCACCTCGGCACGCTGGTACAGCCAACATCGGCGAAGCGGGCGATGTGACCCTGTTCTTCGGCCTGTCCGGCACCGGCAAGACCACCCTGTCCGCTGATGAAAGCCGTTACCTGATCGGTGACGACGAGCACGGCTGGGGCGAGGGCGTGGTGTTCAACGTCGAAGGCGGTTGCTATGCCAAGTGCATCGACCTGTCCGAGAAGAACGAGCCGGTCATCTGGAAAGCCATCAAGTTCGGCGCCGTGCTGGAGAACGTGGTTCTCGACGAAGAGCGCGTGCCCAACTACGCCGATGACAGCCTGACCCAGAACAGCCGCGCCGCCTACCCGCTGGAGCACGTCGAGAAGCGTTCGGAGAAGAACCTCGGCGGCGAGCCCAACGCGGTGATCTTCCTGACCTGCGACCTGACCGGCGTACTGCCGCCGGTATCGATCCTGAACAATGAGCAGGCGGCCTACCACTTCCTGTCCGGCTACACCGCGCTGGTCGGCTCCACCGAGATGGGTTCCGGCGGCGGTATCAAGTCGACCTTCTCCACCTGCTTCGGTGCTCCTTTCTTCCCGCGTCCGGCCGGTGTCTACGCCGAGCTGCTGATCAAGCGTATCAAGGCCTTCGGCTCCAAGGTCTACCTGGTCAACACCGGCTGGACCGGCGGTGGCTACGGCGTCGGCAAGCGCTTCAACATCCCGACCACCCGTGGCGTGATCGCGGCGATCCAGAGCGGCGCGCTGATCGGCGCGGAAACCGAGCACCTGGACATCATCAACCTGGACGTGCCGAAGGTCGTTCCGGGCGTCGAGACCAATCTGCTCAACCCGCGCAATACCTGGGCCGACAAGGCTGCCTACGACGAGGCGGCGAAGGGCCTGGCCAAGCAGTTCATCGAAAACTTCAAGAAATTCGAGGTTTCCGACGCGATCAAGGCCGCCGGCCCGCAGCTGTAAGCCACGTTTCGGCACCATGAAAAAACCGCCTTCGGGCGGTTTTTTCATGTCCGGACGTCAGGGGTAGGTGACGGTGATCAGGTAGTTGCCGGAGCGACGACCGCTTCCGGCCAGCTCATAGCGCGCCGAGAAATCCCGTTCACCGATGACCGTATCGCTGGGTTGCAAGTGGCGCACCTCGCCGGTCTTCATCGAACGGATGCTGACATCCGCGGTGCGCGCCTGCATGGGACAGCCACTGAGGTGGAAACTGCCCTTGCTTTCGTCTTGGCGGGGAGCGCTCATCGAGCATGGTGGCTCGACAATGGCGCCGGTGAAGCGGATGACGCCGCTGATGCTGCCGGGGGCGGCGAACAGGTTGCTGGAAGTTCCTACAAGAAGACCGAACAAAGCCAGTTGGCCCATCCTGTTCATGAGCTTACTCCTACGTGAGTTCATCCTTATTTTTCTGCGTTCGTGCGTCCGGGAGGGGCCCTCTCCCAGGCGCTGGCATTGGAGTGGAATATAGGACAATTCCTTAGGAAAATTCCTTCCTAGGAATAGTCCTAGTCCTGATTCTGTAAGTAGCTGCTGTGGGGCTGCGTCGGATTTATTGAAGTCTGGTTTATCTTCTCGCCAATGCCCTAGAGTGGGCGCCCCTTTGTTCCCTCGCAGTGGATTTCCCCCATGCATATCGAAGACGCCGTTCGGAGTCGCCGTGCCATCAAGGGCTACGACTCATCCTTCAGCCTGACTCGCGAAGAGAAGGACCATCTCCTGGACCTGGCGCTGCATGCGCCTTCCGCCTTCAACCTGCAACACGTGCGGCTGGTCGAGGTCAGCGATCCGCAATTGCGCACGCAGTTGCGTGAAGTGGCCTGGGACCAGGCGCAGGTCACCGACGCGGCGATGCTGGTGGTGGTGTGCGCCCAGCTCGACAGTTGGGAGCGCAACGCGCAGCGGGTCTGGGACGGTGCTCCCGAGGCGGTACAGGCGTTCATGGCAGGCGCCATCGACACCTACTACCGCGGCAAGCCCCAGGTACAGCGCGACGAAGCCATGCGCAGCTGCGGCCTGCTGGCGCAGACCCTGATGCTGGTCGCCCGCGGCCAGGGCCTGGATTCGTGTCCGATGGATGGTTTCGACTTCGATGCCGTGGCCCGGCTGATCAACCTGCCGGACAACCATGTGATCGGCCTGATGGTGGCGGTCGGGAAAAAGGCCGTTGAACCCTGGCCGCGCAGCGGCAAGCTGCCGCGGGAAGAACTGGTCATCCGCGACCGCTTCTGACTGCCCGGATTCCCCTAGTCCGGTCCGGCGGCCCCGACCTGGCGGATCTGTTCGACCAGCCATTGCAGGGCGATGTCGCGTTCGCGCTGGGCCAGGAACACCAGTTCCAAGTGGAACGGGCCGAGGTCGAACGGCAGGTCGAACGATTGCAGGGGCAGCAATCGTTCGAAGTAGTGCGCCAGTTGTCGCGGCAGGACGCCGACCAGGTCGCTGTACGCGGCGATGTGCGCTGCCTGCAGGTAGTTCGGTGTGGTGTAGGCCACTTGCCGCTTGAGCCCCTGGCTGCCCAGCCACTGGTCGACCATCCCCTTGGTCTGCCCGCCGTGCACCCACAGGTGCTGTAGCTCCAGAAAGGTGGCCAGGTCGGGAGCCTGCGCCAGCAGCGGGTGCTGACGCCGGGCGACCAGTTGCAGGGTCTCGCTGGCCCAATGGCGGCGCTGGAAGCGCGCCGGGACGTTTTCGAAGCGGCCTAGCACCAGGTCCAGTTCGCCTTTGTCCAGCGCCTCGGCCGGCAAGGTCGGGGTCAGGTGCTGGATGGCGATGGAGATTCCCGGCGCACGCTCGCTCAGGCGGCGCATCAGGGCGGGCATGCAGATCAGTTCGACGTAGTCGGTCACCGCTACGGTGAAGCGCTGCCGGCTGCGCCCGGGATCGAAGCCCTCGCCGTCGCCCAGACTCTGTTCGATCTGCCGCAGCGCCGCGCGGATCGGCGCTTCCAGCGCCAGCGCCCGGGGCGTCGGCTGCATCGCACGACCGGCGCGGACCAGCAGCGGGTCGTCGAGCAGCTCGCGCAGGCGGTTCAGCGCATTGCTTACTGCCGGCTGGCTCAGCGCCAGGCGCTCCGCCGCGCGCGAGACGTTGCGTTCGCGCAGCAGGGCGTCGAGGACGCGTAGCAGGTTGAGGTCGAAGGTTTGGATATTCACTGCCTGAATTCCAGCTATCACAAGACTAAATTTCAAAAATAGTACGACCTTCCCCTAAGGTAGTGGTCGCTTTTTGTGCGGTCGGACTGCCCCAGGTTTCGTCCACCGTTCCTACTGCGCTCGCTACAACGAGGACAAGACCATGAGCCAGAACTTTTCCTTCCGCCAGGCCGCGGTGATCGGCGCCGGCACCATGGGTCGCGGTATCGTCATGTGCCTGGCCAACGCCGGTCTCGACGTGCAGTGGCTGGACAGCAACCCGCAGATGCTCAACCAGGCGCTCGGCGCCGTGGCCGACACCTACGCGCACAACGTGCGCCAGGGGCGCATCGGCGAAGAGGAAGCGGCCGCGCGCCGCGCCCGCATCACGCCGGTCCAGCACCTCGCCGCGATGCGCGAGGCGGACCTGGTGATCGAGGCGGTCTACGAGAACCTGGAACTCAAGCAATCGATCTTCCGCGAGCTGGACGCGGCGCTGAAGCCCTCCGCGGTGCTGGCCAGCAATACTTCCTACCTGGACATCGACGCCATCGCCGCGGTCACCGCGCGTCCGGGTCAGGTGCTCGGCCTGCACTTCTTCAGCCCGGCGCACATCATGCGGCTGCTGGAGATCGTGCGCGGCGCGCAGACCGCGCCGGCGGTGCTGGAGGCGGCCCTGGCGCTGGGCGAGCGGATGGGCAAGGTCAGCGTGGTGGCCGGCAACTGCCACGGCTTCATCGGCAACCGCATGCTCGAACCCTACGCCACCGAGGCCCGCCTGATGCTGCTGGAAGGCGCCCTGCCGTACCAGGTGGACCGGGCTCTCCAGGCGTTCGGTTTCGCCATGGGGCCGTTCCGCATGTACGACGTGGTCGGTATCGACCTGGAGTGGCGCGCCCGCGAGTTGGCCGGGGTCGGCCAGGACCAGCTGGCCGTGCAGGTAGACAACCGCCTTTGCGAGCTGGGCCGCTTCGGCCAGAAGAGCGGTGCCGGTTACTACCGCTACGCGCCGGGCAGCCGCCAGGCGGAGCACGATACCGAGGTGGATGCCCTGGTGCTCCGGGTCGCCGAGACGCTGGGCTACCCGCGGCGCGATTTCGCCGACGAGGAAATCCTCGAGCGTTGCCTGCTGGCGCTGGTCAACGAGGGCGCGAAGATCCTCGACGAGGGTATCGCCGCCCGTAGCGCCGACATCGACACTGTCTACCTGAACGGCTACGGCTTCCCCGCCGCGGAGGGCGGTCCCATGGCCTGGGCCGATCGCCTCGGCGCGGCCGAGCTGCTGCAACGCTGTCTCTTATACACACT
>NZ_SCND01000338.1:0-6543 GCF_005503585.1 Pseudomonas sp. 2VD | reverse complement strand
GCACCAGGTCGTGTACGCCGGCCAGGCGCGCTGCCGCCACCACCTTCTCGGCATCCACCTCGGCGAAGCGCGCGATGTTCTCGGCGATGCTGCCGGCGAACAGTTGCACGTCCTGGGCCAGGTAGCCGATGTGCGGCCCCAGTGCCGCCGCGCTCCACTGCCGCAGGTCGGCGCCGTCCAAGCGCACCGCGCCGGACAGCGGCTGCCAGGCGCCCACCAGCAAGCGCGCCAGGGTCGACTTGCCGGAACCGGACGGCCCGATCACGCCGAGCGCTTCGCCAGGCTCCAGGGCGAAACCGAGGTCCTGCAACAATGCCTGCTCGCGTCCCGGCGCGGCCGCGCAGAGCCGCTCGACGCGCAACGCGCCGCGCGGCGCCGGCAGCGGCATGCCCAGGGCAGCCGGCGGATTCTCCTCGAGCAGCCGCGCCAGCCGCTGGTAGGCCTGCCGCGCGCCGCTCCACTGGCGCCAGACCGCGATCAACTGGTCGATGGGGCTGAGCACGCGGCCCATCAGGATCGAGCCGGCGATCATCATCCCCGGGGTGATCAGGCCTTCCACCGCCAGCCAGGCGCCGAGGCCGAGCACCAGCGACTGCAAGGCCAGGCGTACGCCCTTGGAGGTCGCGCCGATCGCCGCACTGCGCTCGCTGCCGAGGTTCTGCCGGGCAAGGAAGGCCTGGTGCTGGGCGAACCAGCGCGCACGCATGGCCGGCAACATGCCCATTGCCGCCAGGGTTTCCGCCTGGCGCAGGTTGGCCGAGGCCTGCTGGGTGGCGAGGATCGACAGTTGCCCGGCCTCGGCCAGCGGTTCGCGCGAGCGGCTTTCGTTGACCCAGGCGAGCAGCACCAGCAACAGCGCCCCAACCAGGGCGAGCAGGCCGAGCCAGGGGCTGAAGAGGAAGATCACCAGCAGGTAGAGCGGGAACCAGGGCGCGTCGAAGAAGGCGAACAGGGCGTTGCCGGTGAGGAACTGGCGCAGGCTGGTCAGGTCGTTCAGCGCCTGCCCGGCGGCCTGCTCGCCGCGCTCCAGGCTGGCGCGGAACGAGGCGTCGTAGATGCGCTGGTTGAGTTGCATGTCGAGCTGGCCGCCGAGGCGGATCACCACCAGGCTGCGCACCCACTCCAGGGCGCCGAGCAGCAGGTAGAGGCCGAGCACCATGAGGGTCAGCATCAGCAGGGTCATGTGGTTGCCGGAGCCGAGCACCCGGTCGTAGACCTGCAGCATGTACAGCGACGGCGCCAGCATCAGCAGGTTGATCACCGCGGTGAACAGCGCGACGCTGCGCAGCGCCGGGCGGAAGCGGCCGAGGGTGGCGAGGATTTCATTGCGCGGCGAGGCCGGCCGGAGCTTCATCGGAGTCGGGTCCTGTGGGTGTCCGGGCCGCGAGCGGGCCCGGAGGACATTGCGGCAGTCTCCGCTTGCCGGGCACGGCCGGCGGAGGAACAATCCGGGGGCCGCCGTCGCCACGGGTGCGAGGCGCAGCGACGGCGGTTCGTGCGCCGGAGAGGAGCGCCAACTCCTCTCCGGCCTTTAGCGCAAGCAGTCCACGAACGCTATCGTGGACAGTTGCTCAGGCCGCCAGGGCCAGGTCGTGCGGCAGTTCCTGCACGCCGACCACGCCGATTTCCGCCGCTGCCGCAGCCGGGGTGGCATGGGCGACGCCGGCCGCGGCCAACTGGTCGAAGGTGGAGTTGATCGACAGGCTCGGGTCGACCGCTTTCAGCAGCGCGTCGATCTGCCCCTGCAGGGCGCTGCTGTCACCGCTCATCAGGCCGTAGACCACCTTGTGCACGGTGCCGTCGCGGCCCTGGGCGATCGGCGAATCCAGGCCCAGGTTGCTGAAGCTCACCTCCTGGCTGTCCAGGGCGTAGCCACCGCTGGAGGCGCCGCCGGTCAGGGTGTCGCCGAGGGCGATGCTGTCCAGCTTGCCCCACAGGGTGTGGCTGGGGTTGCTGAACAGGGTGTAGTGGAGGTCGCCGCCGGCGATGAAGGCCGCGTCGCTGGCGGTGCTCTTCAGCGCGTACTGGCTGCCGTCGAACGGACCGGGGTTGAAGCCGCCGGTATTGCTGCCGTCCACCACCTGGCCCGGACGATGGTTGACGTCGCCGAAGTAGGCCGACCAGTCCGCCAGGTAATCCGCTACGGTCCAGCCGCTGTAGGTGGTGCTGTAGGAAATCGAAATGCTCATGCCAAAACTCCAATTCAACGAGTGGTGAATGCCGGAGCGCACGGATGCCCGCTCCGGTTTTGCCCTTCACTGGGCAAAACGGGGGTCAGAACTGGTATTCGAGGGTGCCTTGCAGGGTCCGCCCGCGACCGAGGGTGAAGGCCAGCACGTCGCCCAGCGGCACCAGGTAGGCGCGGTCGGTGACGTTCTCCATGGCCAGGCGCAGGGTCAGTTCATCGCTCACCCGGTAGCTGCCGTACAGGTCGTAGACGGTGTATTCCTTCCAGTCCGCCGGGTACACGCCGGCCTGCGACACCGTGGCGCCGCCAGCCACCGAGTAGCCTTCGCTGTAGCGGGCACGGGCGCCGACGTCCAGCCTGCGGTCGAAGAAGCGCATGCCCAGGGTCAGCGAGCCGCGGTCCATCGGCATGTGTTCGGCGGAGCCGAGCACCGCGCTGCAATGGGTGGCGGCGTTGGCCTGCTCGTCCGGCCGCATGTCGATCACCGGCGGGCGGCGACCGCTGCCCTTCACCGTTTGGGTGACGCCGCCGAGCCAGGCGGTCTTCGAACAGAAGTCGTTGCTGCCGATCATGTGCGTGTAGGAGAGCTGCCCGTAGGCCAGCCCGGCATCGTAGTCGAGCTGGTACTCGACGCCACGGAAGCGCGTGCTGTCGAGGTTGTTGACGTAGGCGCTGTTGCCGATCCCGGCCATGCCGTAGCCCGGCGGCTGCATGCCCATGCCCATGAAGATGAAGTCGTCGACCCGGGTGTCGAAGTAGGCGACCTTCAGGCCCAGGCGGTCGTCGCTGAACCAGAGGTTCTCCTTCAGCACGTTGAAGCCGACTTCCCAGGCCTTCGAGCGCTCCGGACTGAGGAACGGGTTGGGGTACATGTTTTCCGCGCCGCCGCCGTGGGGGCGGCCGGTGATCAGGCTCTCGGTCACCGCCGGCGGGCGCCAGCCCTTGCCGTAGGTGGCGAACAGCTGCAACCAGTCGACACCGGGCTTGACCGACAGGCCGAAGGTCGGCGAGAAGCGCCCCTCCTCGCGGTCGACGGCGTATTGCAGCGGCATGTCGGTCTGCCGGGTGGTGCCAAGGATGAAGGTGCGCGCGTTGAAGCCGGTGTCGCCGCGCAGGCGGTAGCGGTCGTAACGCAGCCCGGCGTTGAGGTTGAGCCAGTCGTCGTAGTCGTAGTCGAGACGGGCGAACAGGCTACCGAGGGCGCGGTCGCCCTTGGGGGTCATGCCTTCGGCCGCAGGGAAGCCGACCGCCGAGGTGCTCGCCCGCGGCTGGCTGGAGTCCGGCCGCACCTTGTCGTAGAAGAACTCCAGGCCATAGTTGGCGCGCAGCGTGGAGAGATCGTCGAGAGCGAAGGTCGAGGTGTTCTGCGCCTGCGCGCCGTAGGTGTCGGTCTGGTAGGTGATCGAGTAGCCGGGGGTGATACCGCGTTGCAGGGTCTGCTGGCGGTTGCGGTTGTCGACGTAGTAGAGCTTGGCCTTGAAGTCCACCAACGGGTTGTCCGGCGCGTAGCCGTAGTCGATGGCGAAGTTCTGCGCACGCACGTCGCTGCTGCCGAGCTTTTCCCAGAGCGCCTGGTTCTCGGTGTTGAGCATGTTGGCGTCGTCGTAGGACACCTGGGTGGTCAGGTAGCTGAACTGCAGGCGCTGGTCCTGCGGCAGGGCGACGCCAAGCTTGGCCAGTCGCGAGCGCATCACGTAGCCGGAGTAGGCCACCGGCGAATGCTTGACCCGCTGCCCGGCCTCGGGATTGAACCAGGCGCCGGTGCGCAGCTCGCCGATGCTGCCCTTGGTCCCCGGGTCGTAGTCGCCCAGGTGGCGCTCGCTGGCGGCGACCAGCATGTCCCAGGCCTCGGTGCCGATGGCGAAGGCCGCGCTGCCGATGAAGTGGGTGCCGTTGGCGTCGCCGCCCAGGCCGCTGGTGAGGCGCACCCGGCCACCGACCTGCTTGCCCGGCTTGACCAGGTCGCGGGCCTCCAGGGTGCGGAAGTTGGCGATCCCGCCGATCACCCCGGCGCCGCCCATGGCCGAGCTGGCGCCCTTGTCGATGACCACCTCGCTGAGCAGCTCGGGATCGACGTAGAGCGTCCCGTTGCGCTGCTGGTGGCCGCTCTGCTGGTAGTTCTGGCGCATGCCGTCGACCGACATGTTGACCCGCCCGTAGTCCTGGATGCCACGGATGTTCACCGACAGGCCGGGGTCCTGCTGGCTCACCGAGGAGTACACCCCGGGGGTTTCCTCGAGCATGTCGGCGGCATGCCGCGGCGGGTTGCGCTCGATCTGCTCGCGGCCGATCACGCTGACCGAATGCGGCGTCTGGTAGACCCAGTCGTCCGGACGCGCGGCGGAGATCACCGAGGGCGACATCTGCACCAGGTCGTCCTGGCTGACGCGGATCAGGCTCAATTGGTCCTTGCCGGAGAAGCGGTATTCCACCGGGCTGCCCTGGAGCATCTGGCTCAGGCCGTCGGCCAGCACATATTCGCCGTGCACCGCCGCGCTGCCGAGACCGGCGAAACGCTGGCTGTCGAAGAACACCTGGACCCCGGCCTGCTCGGCGAATCGCAGCAGGGCGCGGTTCAGCGGTTGTGCCGGGATGTCCAGCCGGACCCGGCGCAACGCGGTCTGCTGCTGGCTCACCGAGTCCGCCCCGTCTTGCGCATGCAGCGGTAGCGCGGCCGTTCCCAGCAGGACCAGGCCCAGCCCCAGGGCCAGTTGCGCCCCCTTGCGACCGCCTCGCACGGCACTCCATCCACGATGTTTCATGACAGCGCCTACACTCCATCGTTTTGTGTAATAAGAATCAGTCTCGTTAAGAGAACGATGGAGGCAGGGAAAGTCAGTAACGGAAATCGAGAAAATTTTTCGCCGGCGGGATCCACGGCTCGAAAATGCGCTTCCCGGCCCCTGCCGGAACAAGCGCGCGGGGCGACTGCCCGGCCCGTGGTCGAGGCTCTCGGAAGCGATCGCGCCGCTCAGTACAGCAGCGTCACTCCCGCCAGGCCCAGGCTGCGCACGCCCAGCTCATCGCTGATCGACTGCAACGAGGCCTCCAGGTCGGCGACCCGGAATACCCCGCTGACCCGCCGCTGCGCCAACGCACCGGGAGCCACCAGCAAATGCCCCGGCCGGTAGCGATTGAGGCGCGCCACCACCTCGCCCAGCGGCTGCTCGTCGAAGACCAGCAGGCCGCGCCGCCAACTGGTCAGGTCGTCGAGGCGACCGCCCAGCGGCGCCTCGACGCCGCCCTCCGCGCTGTAGCGCAGGCTCTCGCCCTCGCCCAGCTCGCGGCGTCCGACGGTCCCCGTGCGCGGATGCGCCAGGGCCACCGCGACGCGGTGTTCGAGCACCCCGACCTGGACGCTGCCGTCGTCGTTGCGGCTGACCAGGAACCGAGTGCCCAGCGCGCGAGTGCTGCCGCCGGCGCTTTCCACCACGAAGGGCCGGGTCTCCCGGCCCGCGCGTGGGGCGGCGCGGAAGATCGCGCTGCCTTCGAGCAGGCGCACCCGTCGCTCGCGGCTGTCGTAGGCGACATCGATGGCGCTCTGTGCGTCCAGCTCGACCTCGCTGCCATCCACCAGCCGCAGGATGCGCACCTCGCCCTTGCCGGTGGCGTGGTCGGCCAGCCAGCTCACGCCGGCGTCGCGTTCGTTCCAGGCGCTGCCCAGGGCCAGCAGCACCGCCGCCGCCGCGGCCCAGCCGCGCCAGCCCTTGCGCCGCCCCCCGGCGCGGCGCGGCGCGCTGGCGACCGGCGTCTGAACCATCGTCCGCGGTTCGGCCAGCAATCCCAGCTGTTTCCAGGTCCGTTGCGCCAGCGCCAGCGCGGCCGGGTGCCGGGGGTCGGCCGCCAGCCAGCCGTCCAGCGCTTCGCGCCGGGACCGGTCGAGGTCGCCGCCGTCCAGGCGGATCGCCCATTCGGCGGCCTGCTGGCGGATCTGCTGTTGTTCCTGGGGGCTGTTCACGTGCGGCTCTCGTTGGTCGTTATAGAGGTTCAGACGCGCGAACCGGCAAGACTCGGTAATCCATTCAGCGGGAATCCTCGAGTGCCTGCATCACATGGGCCAGGGCGCGGGCCAGGTGCTTCTGCACCGAGCTATCGGAGATTTCCAGGCGTCTCGCCACCTCGGCATGGGTCAGCCCCTCCAGACGGTTGAGGCGGAAGATCTCACGGGTGCGCGGCGGCAGTTCGGCGACTATCTCGCGCAGGCGGGCAAGCGCATCGGCATCCACCGCGGACTCCTCGGGGCCGGGCTGGTCGGCGACGAACCCGGCGAGGTCGTCGTTGGGGCGGGTCTCGGTGCGGCGCCGCCGTTCCTGCCGGTAATGGTCGATGGTGAGGTTGTGCGCGGTGCGGTAGAG
>NZ_SCND01000337.1:0-6553 GCF_005503585.1 Pseudomonas sp. 2VD | reverse complement strand
CGGTGAAGGCCGACGAAGCGTTGCAGATCGGCCTGGCCAACCGGGTGGTGCCGAGCGGTTCGGCGCGAGCCGAGGCCGAGGAGCTGGCGGCGGAACTCGCCGCCTTCCCGCAGACCTGCATGCTCGCCGACCGCGCCAGCGTATATGCGCAGTGGGAACTGTCCTTCGACGTGGCCCTGGCCAACGAATTCCAGGGCGGACTGGCGGTGATCGAGAGCGGCGAGACCCTGGAGGGCGCGCAGCGCTTCAAGGACGGCGAGGGGCGCCACGGGCGCTTCGAGTGACGCCGTCGCGCCGCCCGGGCTAGCGGTGGATGATCACGTAGCTCTTGCGCACGGTTTCCTGCACATCCCACACGCCGAGACTGTTCTCCGGCAGCAGCAGGGCATCGCCGGCCTCGATGCGGATGGTCTCGCCGCCGTCCGGGGTGAAGGTGCAGCGGCCTTGCAGGAAGTGGCAGAACTCCTGCTCGACGATCTGCCGCCGCCAGCGTCCGGGGGTGCATTCCCAGATGCCGGTTTCCACCTGGTCGGTGTGCTCCACGGCGTAGGCGCGGGTCTGCGCGACCGGCTCGCCAAGGGGCACCGCGACCGGGCTGGCGGCGCCAAGATCGGCGCCGGCGGTATTTTTCAGAAGGGTCAGGGCCATGCGGTTTTTCCTCTGTGGGAGGTGGAGGGGATTCTCAGCGCATCAGGCTTTCCATGCCGGCCGCGAGGGTTTGCGCCAGGCTGCGGCGCCAGGGCGCGCTGTGCGGATCGGCAAGGACCCGGTCCTCATGGACGAAACTGCGGATGATCGCGTTGTAGCCGAGCCAGCGGCAGGGTTCCGGTTCCCAGCGGGCCAGGCTGTCCAGTGGACGCTCGCCCAGCACCCAGGGCTGCCGCAGCAGCTCGCTGTCCTCGCCGAGGATCAGCGCGGCCAGGGTGCGGCCGCCGAGGTTGCTGGCGCCGACCCCTTCGCCGCCGTAGCCGCCGGAGAGGGCGATGCCACTGGCGCGGTCGAGCAGCATGTGCGGGCGGAAGCGCCGGGCCATGCCGAGGTTGCCGCCCCAGGTGTGGCTGATCCTGGCGTCCTTGAGCTGCGGGAAGAGTTCGCCGAACAGGTAGCGACGCAGGCCGACTTCCTCGTCGTCGAGGCTGAAGTCGTTGCGCAGCTTGCCGCCGAAGCGGTAGCCGCCCCGCGCGCCGAAGGCCAGGCGGTCGTCGGCGGTGCGCTGGCCGTAGGTGACCTGGCGGCTGAATTCGCTGAAGGCCTGGCCGCGCTCCAGGCCGATCTCCGCCCAGACCGACGACGGCAGCGGCTCGGTGGCCACCAGCAGACTCTGCACCGGCAACTGGTAGTGGCCCAGTGGCGGCAGGCTGGCGGCATAGCCTTCCACCGCCGGCACGATCCATTCGGCGCGCAGTTCGCCGCGCTCGGTGCGCAGCAGGCCGCGTTGCCAGTGCAGCACCCGGCTCTTCTCGAACAGCCGCACGCCCAGGCGCTCCACCGCGCGGGCCAGGCCGCGCGCGAGCCTGGCCGGCTGGATGGTGGCGCAGTGCGGCGAATGGATCGCCCCGTAGCTGCCGGGGATGCGCAACTGCTGGTCGAGTTCCTGCGGCGTCAGCCAGCGGTAGTCGCTTTCGTCCAGGCCTTCGGCATAGAGATCATGCAGATAGGCGCGCAGGCGGCGTTCCTGTTCCGGGTAGCGCGCCGCGCAGTAGAGCACGCCGCCCTTGCGGTAGTCGCAGTCGATGCCTTCCTCTTGCAGCACCCGCGCGACCTCGTCGGGAATCCCGTGTAGCAGGTCGTAGCCGGCCCGGCGCCGTTCCGGCGGCAAGCCGGCGAGCAGGCCGTCCTCGCCGAGCAGGTTGCCCATCAGCCAGCCGCCGTTGCGCCCCGAGGCGCCGAAGCCGGCGGTTTCCGCCTCGACGATGGCGACGCGCAACTGCGGCGCCCGGCGCTTCAGGTAATAGGCGGTCCAGAGGCCGGTGTAGCCGGCGCCGACGATGGCCACGTCGACCTCGAGGGATTCTTCCAGGGACGGGCGCGCTTCGAGCGGATCGTCCAGTTGATTCATCCACAGGCTGAGGTGGCGCCAGGCCGACATAGAGGGCTCCATCGCGAGAGGGAAGGGGGAATGCGGCGAGAGTAGGAAGATGCCGTGCGCCTGTCGTGCGCGCGGGTCCGCTGGGAAATCTCAGCGGCGCGACGACAGGCGCTTCAGGTATTCGCGCGGAGACTGGCCGGTGTGCTGGCGGAAGCAGCGGTAGAAGGCCGACAGCGAATTGAAGCCGGCGGCGAAGGCCAGTTCGTCGACCCGTCCGGGCAGCTCGCCGGAAAGCTGGCCGAGCAGGTGTTGCAGGCGGGTCTGGTTGACGTACTGGTAGAAGCTCAGGCCGAGCACCTGGTTGAGCAGGTAGGAAATCTGGTTGCGCGTATAACCGGTGGCGTTGGCCACCTGGGTCAGGTCCAGGTCCGGATCGAGATAGGGCTGGGCCTGCTGGAAGTAGTGCTCCAGGTCGCGCGCCAGCAGGCTCAGCTGCTTGGCCGAAAGCCCCAGGCGGCTGGCCGGCGGCCGGCCGTCGCCGCCGGCCTGGGCTCCGCCGCCGCTTTCGTGGACCAGCGAGGCGTATTCGTTGATGCGCCAGATCAGGCCGTCGCGCACGGTGATCGCCTCGCTGGCGCGGAACGAAGCCAGGCGGCCGCTGAGGGTCACCCGCAGGCGGTACTGGATGAAGGCGGTATCGCCGTCGAAGCGGATACGGTCGGTGTGCTCCAGCGACTCGTCGGGGCCCTTGGGCATGGTCGCCTCGACGTACTCGCGAAGATCGGCCAGGCGCATCCGGCGGTTCTGGAAGAAGTCGTTGTATTCGACCTCGGGATGATAGAGCGCCATCACTGCGTCGATGTCGCGGTGCTTCCAACTGAGGTGGTAGCGCATGACCGTCTCGCGGGTGGCGTCGGCGAGGTCGCGGTCGGCGGGAATGGTCTGTTCGGGCTGCATGCAGCGAAGGATGCCATCGCCGCCGCCGGCGGAACAGTGCCGCGCCGTCATCCATGCACTGGATGACGGCGTATCCATCCTGCATATGGCGTTCGCCGAGGCGCTTTCCAGGGCCCCTGTTCACTCTTTCGGGCGACAGCCGGAATACCTCCTTGGTGCGCTTACCGCCGTTCGGGTCGCTGGGTAGGGTGTAGCCACCTCGACCCTGTCAGGAGAGCCGCATGACAACAACAAAAAGGCGCGGAATCTTCCCTCTGCACGCACTCGCTGCGGCCACAGCCCTGGGTTGCGCCACCCAGGCCTCGGCCGTGTCATTCAACATCGGGGAGATCGAAGGGCAATTCGACTCGTCGCTGTCGGTGGGGGCCAGCTGGTCCATGCGTTCCGCCGACAAGGACTACATCGGCACCCGCAACGGCGGCCACGCCTCGTCGCAGACCTCCGACGACGGCCGGCTCAACTTCAAGAAGGGTGAAACCTTCTCGAAGATCTTCAAGGGCATCCACGATCTCGAACTCAAGTACGGCGACACCGGCGCGTTCTTCCGTGGCAAGTACTGGTACGACTTCGAGCTGAAGGACGAACACCGCCTGCTCTACGACATCGACGACCACAACCGCAAGGAGGGCGCCAAGTCCTCCGGGGCGCAGCTGCTCGATGCCTTCCTCTACCACAACTACAGCATCGGCGACCTGCCCGGCAGCGTGCGGGTCGGCAAGCAGGTGGTGAGCTGGGGCGAGAGCACGTTCATCCAGAACTCGATCAACAGCATCAACCCGATGGACGTCGCCGCGTTCCGCCGGCCCGGCGCGGAGATCAAGGAAGGCCTGATCCCGGTGAACATGCTCTACCTGTCCCAGGGCATCAGCGACGCGCTGACCGTCGAAGGCTTCTACCAACTGGAATGGGACCAGACGGTGATCGACAACTGCGGCACCTTCTTCTCCACCACCGACGTGGTCGCCGATGGCTGCGAGCGGATGGTCTACGCCGGCAGCGACTTCGACCCGAACCCGGCCAACGGCTACCGCTACCTGCCGCGCGCCGGCGATCGCGATGCCCGCGACAGCGGCCAGTGGGGCCTGGCCCTGCGCTGGTACGCGGCGGAGCTGAACGACACCGAGTTCGGCCTGTACGCGATGAACTACCACAGTCGCAACCCGTACTACAGCGTGATCGCCGGCAACGGCCTGGCCACCTCCGACCCGGTCACCGGGCGCTCCACCGGCTATTACTTCATCGACTATCCCGAGGACATCCGCCTCTACGGCCTGAGCTTCCAGACCAACATCGGCAGCACCTCGGTGGCCGGCGAGCTGAGCTACCGGCCGAACATGCCGCTACAAATCAACAGCACCGACATGTCGATCGCCGCGATCTACCCGACCACCCTGTTCGGTAACCCGATCTACGACAGCGGCTTCGCCACCCCGCGCGCCGGCGAGGTGATCAACGGCTACGTGCGCAAGCCGGTGACCCAGGCACAGGTGACCGTCACCCAGTTCTTCGACCGGGTACTGGCGGCCGACCGCCTGACCGTGGTCGGCGAAGTCGGCTACAACCACCTCAGCGGGGTCGACGGCGACGACCTGCGCTACGGCCGCGACGCCATCTACGGCATCGGCGAACTGCCGAACAACGCCTTGTGCACCGGCGCGCTCAACGTGGCCAACCCGCAGGAGTGCAACAGCCACGGTTTCTACACCCGCAACTCGTGGGGCTACCGCCTGCGCGGGATCCTCGAATATCCCAACGTGTTCGCCGGGGTCAACCTGAAGCCGAACCTGGCCTGGTCGCACGACGTCGAGGGCTACGGGCCGAACTTCAGCGAGGGCGCCAAGGCCGTCAGCGTCGGCCTCGATGCCGACTACCAGAACACCTATACCGCCAGCATCAGCTACACCGACTTCTTCGGCGGCAACTACAACCCGATCAACGACCGCGACTTCCTCGCGGTGAGCTTCGGGGTGAACTTCTGAGGTCCGCCGCCCCTCGGGGCGGCCGCTTTCGCGGATACGAACAAGGATAACGACGCATGAAAACAGCACGACTCCTGTCCTCCGGGGCGCTGGCCCTCAGCCTGCTGGCCGGTTCGGTGACGGCGGCGGTTTCGCCCGACGAGGCCGCCAAGCTCGGCAGCAGCCTGACCCCCATCGGCGCGCAGAAGGAAGGCAACGCCGACGGCAGCATCCCGGCCTGGACCGGCGGCCTTGCGGCCAGCGCCGGCAAGGTCGACGGCAAGGGTTTCCTTTCCGATCCCTTTGCCGACGAGAAGCCGCTGTTCACCATCACCGCGCAGAACGTCGAGCAATACAAGGACAAGCTCTCCGACGGCCAGTTGGCGATGTTCAAGCGCTACCCCGAGACCTACCGGATCCCGGTGTACAAGACCCATCGCACGGTGGCCCTGCCGGCCGAGATCGACGAGGCGGTCAGGCAGAGCGCGCTGAACGTGCAGCCGATCAACGACGGCAACGGCCTGTCGAATTTCGAGAAGAGCCGCTACTACGCCTTCCCGATCCCGAAGAACGGTGTCGAAGTGCTCTGGAACCACATCACCCGCTACCGCGGCGGCAACCTCAAGCGCATCATCGTCCAGGCCACCCCGCAGACCAACGGCAGCTTCACGCCGATCCGCTTCGAGGAGTCGGTGGCGTTCCCGCAGAACATGCCTGACCTCGACCAGAGCAAGGCGGCCAACATCCTCACCTTCTTCAAGCAGCAGGTGACCGCGCCGGCGCGCCTGGCGGGCAACGTGCTGCTGGTCCACGAGACCCTCGACCAGGTCAAGGAGCCGCGCCTGGCCTGGGTCTACAACGCCGGCCAGCGCCGCGTGCGGCGCGCCCCGCAGGTGGCCTACGATGGCCCGGGCACCGCCGCCGACGGCCTGCGCACCTCGGATAACTTCGACATGTTCTCCGGCGCCCCGGACCGCTACGACTGGAAGCTGGTCGGCAAGCGCGAGATGTACATCCCCTACAACGCCTACAAGCTCAACGACCCGACCCTGAAGTACGGCGACATCATCAAGGCCGGGCACATCAACCAGGACCTGACCCGCTACGAGCTGCACCGGGTGTGGGAAGTGGTCGGCACGGTGAAGCCGGGTGAGCGGCACATCTACGCCAAGCGCCACATGTACATCGACGAGGACAGCTGGCAGATCGCCCTGGTCGACCACTACGACGGTCGCGGCCAGCTCTGGCGGGTCGGCGAGGGCCACGCGCAGTACCACTACGACCAGAAGGTCGCCGGCTACACCCTGGAGGCGCTCTACGACGTGATAGCCGGTCGCTACCTGGCGCTGGGCATGAACAACGAGGAGAAGCGCGGCTACGAGTTCGGCTTCAAGGCCTCGTCCGCCGACTACACGCCGGCCGCCCTGCGCAACGCAGGGGTACGCTGAGTCCCGCCCAGTCGCGACGAGCGTGGCGGCTTGTGCCGACGCGCTCGTTCGTTATGACGGCCCATCACCCGGCGCAATCATCGTTCAGCAGCGGGGCAGGCGCGGTCTAGGCTCCCGGCAAGGCGCTTCGACAGAACAAGAGCACTGCCATGACCGAGCCG
>NZ_SCND01000336.1:0-6606 GCF_005503585.1 Pseudomonas sp. 2VD | reverse complement strand
TGCCTGGTCGGCGCCGCGCTGGGCATGGCCGGGGCGATCTTCCAGTCGATCTCGCGCAATCCGCTGGGCTCGCCCGACGTCATCGGTTTCACCACCGGCGCCGCCAGCGGCGCCATCGTGCAGATCATCCTGTTCGATGCCGGCCCGCTGGCCACCTCGCTGGCGGCGCTGGCCGCCGGCCTCTGCACGGCGCTGGCGGTGGTGCTGCTGGCGCGCCGGGGCGCCACCGCCGGCGGCTACCGCCTGGTGCTGGTGGGCATCGGTGTCGGCGCCAGCCTGTCGGGCCTGAACAGCCTGCTGCTGGTCACCGGCAACCTCGACCAGGCGATGTACGCCCAGCTCTGGCTGGCCGGCTCGCTGAACACCCGGACCTGGTCGCACGTCGTCCCGGCAGCGCTGGGCCTGCTCGCCAGCGTGCCGCTGGCGCTGTACCACGGTCGTCGCCTGGAAGTGCTGGAGCTGGGCGATGCCAGCGCCGCCCAGCTCGGCGTGGCGGTGGAGCGCGTGCGCTTGCAGATGGTCCTGGTCGCCGTCGGCATGACCGCCATCGCCACCGCCGCGGCCGGCCCCATCGCCTTCATCGCCCTGGCCGGCCCGCAACTGGCCCGGCGCCTGACCCGCTCGGCCGGGGTGCCGTTGCTGTCCGGCGCATTGATGGGCGCGGTCCTGCTGCTGGCCGCCGACCTGCTCGGCCAGCGCCTGGCATACGTCGCCAACCTGCCGATCGGCCTGATGACCGGCCTGCTCGGCGGTTTCTACCTGCTCTGGCTACTGCTGCGCAGCCGCCGGATCTGAGCTCTGGCCTCAACGACCGCCCAGGCTGCCGTTGCCGCGCCCCCGCCAGGGAAGCCGCGAACGCCGGCCAGGATGTACACTGCATCCCCTGTATCGACCCGGCCGCCTCGCGGCCCCCGTCGCATCGAGCAGAGAACAAGAGGAACGATGATGAGCGTCGCTAACGGTCTCCCCGTCTCCATTCGCCAGGCGGTGACAGCATGATCGAGGTCACCGAGGTTTCCATCGCCGAGCTGCGTGACGCGCTCGAGTCCGGTCGTACCACGGCGGTCGAACTGGTCCAGGCCTACCTGGCGCGGATCGACGCCTACGATGCACCCGGCACGCCCACCGCGCTGAACGCGGTGGTGGTGCGCAATCCCGATGCGCTGGCCGAAGCGCAGGCCTCCGACGCCCGCCGGGCGCGTGGCGAGACCCTCGGTCCGCTGGACGGCATTCCCTACACCGCCAAGGACAGCTACCTGGTCAAGGGCCTCACCGCGGCTTCCGGCAGCCCGGCGTTCAAGGACCTGGTGGCCCAGCGCGATGCCTTCACCGTCGAGCGCCTGCGCGCCGCCGGGGCGATCTGCCTGGGCAAGACCAACATGCCGCCCATGGCCAACGGCGGCATGCAGCGCGGCGTCTACGGCCGCGCGGAGAGCCCGTACAACGCCGCCTACCTCACCGCGCCCTTCGCCTCGGGGTCCTCCAATGGCGCCGGCACCGCCACCGCGGCCAGCTTCGCCGCCTTCGGCCTGGCCGAGGAAACCTGGTCGAGCGGGCGCGGCCCGGCGTCGAACAACGGCCTGTGCGCCTACACCCCTTCGCGCGGGGTGATCTCGGTGCGCGGCAACTGGCCGCTGACGCCGACCATGGACGTGGTGGTGCCCTATGCGCGGAGCATGGCCGACCTGCTGGAAATCCTCGACGTAGTGGTCGCCGACGATCCCGATACCCGCGGCGACCTCTGGCGCATGCAGCCCTGGGTGCCGATCCCCAAGGCCTCCGAGGTACGCCCGGCGAGCTACCCAGCCCTGGCCGCAGGCGCCGAGGCCCTGGCCGGTAAGCGCTTCGGCGTGCCGCGCATGTTCATCAACGCCGACCCCGATGCGGGCACCAGCGAGTCCCCTGGGATCGGCGGCCCGACCGGCCAGCGCATCCATACCCGCCCCTCGGTCATCGCCCTCTGGGAACAGGCGCGCAAGGCCCTGGAAGCCGCCGGCGCCGAAGTGATCGAAGTGGACTTCCCGCTGGTGTCGAACTGCGAAGGCGACCGACCCGGCGCGCCCACCGTGTTCAACCGCGGCCTGGTGTCGAAGGAATTCCTCCACGACGAGCTGTGGGAACTCTCGGCCTGGGGCTTCGACGACTTCCTGCGCGCCAATGGCGATCCGAAGCTGAACCGCCTGGCGGATGTCGACGGCCCGCAGATCTTCCCCCACGACCCCGGCACCCTGCCCAACCGCGAGGGCGACCTGGCCGCCGGCATGGACGAATACGTGCGGATGGCCGAGCGCGGCATCAAGCCCTGGGACCGGATCGCGACCCTCCCCGATGGCCTGCGCGGCCTTGAGGAAACCCGGCGGATCGACCTCGAGGAGTGGATGCGACGCCTGCGCCTGGACGCCGTGCTCTTCCCCACCGTCGCCGACGTCGGCCCGGCGGACGCCGACGTCAACCCGGCCTCGGCCGACATCGCCTGGAGCAACGGTGTCTGGGTCGCCAACGGCAACCTCGCCATCCGCCACCTCGGCGTGCCGACGGTCACCGTACCGATGGGGGTGATGGCCGACATCGGCATGCCGGTGGGCCTGACCTTCGCCGGCCGCGCCTACGACGACTCGGCGCTGCTGCGCTTCGCCGCGGCCTTCGAGTCGACCGGCTCGCGACGTATCGTGCCGCCGCGTACTCCACCGCTGGCAAGCAAGTGAAAGGCGCGGGCGGAAGGCTTCGCGTCTTGCGCCCGCGCTGTTCCGTTCAAGGGAGTTATCGATGCAGCGACTCTTCGTCTACGGCAGCCTCGGCCCCGGCCGTCCCAACGAACACCTGATGCAGAAGATCGGCGGGCAGTGGCAGGCGGCCAGCCTCCGCGGTCGCCTGCTGGAAAAGGGCTGGGCGCCGGGATGGGCTTTCCGGGCCTGGCGATCGACGCCGACGGCGAGGAAATCCACGGCCATGTGTTCGTCTCCGACCGCCTCGCCGAGCACTGGCCCGCGCTGGATGAATTCGAAGGCACCGAATACCGGCGCGTGGCGACCCGGGTAACGCTGGCCGACGGCGCCCAGGTCGATGCCTACGTCTACGCCCTGCGCGACTGAGCGCTTGCCGGCGGCCTAGGGATTCGCACGCAAAGCGCGCAGGGTCTTCGCGAGGACCCCGACCGCCGCCTCCAGCTCGTCCGTGGTGTAGGCGGCGAAGCCCATCAGGAAACCCGCTCGCGGTGGCGCGGCGAGATGCAGGGCGCTGAGCCCGACCAGCTCGACACCGGCGCGGTATGCCGCCGCGATGGCGCGCGTTTCGTCGATTTCCGCGCAGAGCAGCCCGGGCATCTGTAGCCCGCCGGCCGGCACGCGCGGCTCGACCAGGCCGCCCAGACGCTTGCCTACCCGCTCCGCGAGGAATCCCAGGCGCTCGCCGTAGAGGTTGCGCATGCCGCGCACGTAGGCGCCGAAGTGGCCGCCGGCGATGAAGCGCGCCAGGGTCAGTTGCGCCAGCGAGGCGTTGTGCCCGTCCTGCAGGGAGCGGGCGACGGTCATCGGTGCCACCAGCGCCGGCGGCAGGATCATGTAGCCGATGCGCAGGCCGGGAAACAGCGACTTGGTGAACGTGCCGATGTAGAGCGTCCGCTCGTGGGCGTCCAGGCCTTGCACGCAGGCGGTGGGCCGGCCGGCGTAGTGGAACTCGCTGTCGTAGTCGTCCTCGATGATCCATGCCTGCTGCCGCTGCGCCCATTCGATCAGCGCCAGGCGACGCTCCAGCGACAGGGTCACGCCGGTCGGGTAATGGTGCGACGGGGTCAGGCACAGCGCCCGCGCCGCCTGCGGCTGGGCGAGGATCGGCTCGGGCCGCAGGCCCTGTTCGTCGACCGGGACCGGCAGGCACTCCAGGCCGGCGGCCTCGAAGGCCTTGCGCGCGCCGTAGTAGGCCGGGTCCTCGACGAATATCCGCTCGCCGGCGTCGAGCAGCACGCTGGCGCAAAGACCCAGCGCCTGTTGCGAACTGGTCAGCACCAGTACCCGGTCGGCCGTGGCCCGTGCGCCGCGCTCCAGGTTGACGTAGTCGGCGATCGCCTGGCGCAGCGGCTCGGCGCCCTGCGGGTCGCCGTGGGTCAGGGCGCGCGCGCCATATTCCTTGAGGACCTGGCGCTGCAGGCGCTCCCAGGTCGCCAGGGGAAAGGTGCGGGTCTCCGGCACGCCGGGAGCGAAGGGGAGCGGGACGAGCTGCTCGCGAACCCCGCCGCCAGCCTGCATCGCCTCGCCACGCCGGCTCAGTCGCGGCGCGCCGCCGACCCGCCGTGGAGCGCCCGCGCCGCGCCGGCCGGGGGACAGCCGGGTAGCCGCGGCCACCACGCTGCCGCTGCCGACCCGACGCTCGATGAAGCCCTCGGCATGCAGGTGCGCATAGGCCGCTTCGACGGTGTCGCGGGATACCCCCAACGACTGCGCCAGCGCCCGCGAGGCCGGCAACGGATTGCCCGGCGCCAGGGCACCGTCGAGGATCAGTTGGCGGATCGCGCGCTGGATTCGCGCATGCAGCGGCAGGGCCTGGAGCTGTGGATGGAGGAGTCGCGCCTTGACCGATTCGAGCAGTGATTGCCTGAACAAATGGTCTGCCCTCGATCATCTAATTGGTGGGATATGGCAAGCCATTAGGCGGCTATAAAAACACCCGGGTCAAGACCCTCGGTCCCGGCCTCCGCCGGATCGCCCCATCAAGCCAAAGAAGGAAGCACTGGATGCAATCCCTGCACACACTGGTATCGGTACGCCCCGTGGCACACGAGGACTTCGAGCAGTGGCTCGAACACTGGAAGGCCTACCAGGCGTTCTATGAAGTCGAACTCTCGGCACAGACCACCGAGGCCACCTGGCGGCGCTTCTTCGACGAGGGCGAACCGATGCACTGCGCGGTGGCCAGCGACGGTCGCCGCCTGCATGGCATCGTCAACTTCCTCTACCACCGCTCGACCTGGGCGGCACAGGACGTCTGCTACCTGGAAGACCTCTATGTCTCGCCCGACGTGCGCGGCCAGCAGATCGGCAAGCAGTTGATCGAGTACGTCCGCCGGCAGGCCGAGGAACGTCGCTGCGCGCGGCTCTACTGGCATACCCAGGAAAGCAACCACAGGGCGCAGCGCCTGTACGACTGGGTGGCGGACAAGCCGGGCGTGATCGAATACCGCATCGAGCTCTGAACCGACCGCGCGACCGGAGCCTCGGCGCGGCGGACCCTCGACGCGGTTCTCAGTCCCAGGCCGGCGCCAGGCCCTGCGGACTGACCTCGCGGCCGTTACGCTCGAGGCCGGCGATGCGCGCCATGTCCTCGGCGTCCAGGCGCAGGTCGCGCGCCAGCAGGTTGCTGGCGAGGTTCTCGCGGCGGGTCGAGGACGGAATCACCGCGTAGCCCAGTTGCATCGCCCAGGCCAGCGCCACCTGGGCGACCGTGGCCCGGTGCCTGGCGGCTATCCCGGCCAGCGCCGGGTCCTTCAGCACCTTGCCGTAGGCCAGGGTCATGTACGAGGTGACCGCGATGCCCTGCTCCTCGAGGTAGGCGGTCAGCGCGCGGTTCTGCAAGTAAGGGCTGAGTTCGATCTGGTTGGTGGATATCTCGCCCGCACCGACCGCGGCGATGGCCTGGCGGGTCAGCTCGATGTTGAAGTTGGAGACGCCGATCCGCCGGGTCAGGCCCAGGGACTTGGCTTCCGCCAGCGCCGCCATGTACTCCGCCAGCTCGACGCCGTTGCCGGGTGCCGGCCAATGGATCAGGACCAGGTCCAACCGGTCGGTGCGCAGTTTCTCCAGACTCTCGCGCAGGCTGGCGAGCAGCTTTTCGCAGGCGTAGTTGTCGACCCAGACCTTGGTGGTGAGGAACAGCTCGGAACGCGGTACGCCGCTCTCGGCGATCGCGCGTCCGATATCCGCCTCGTTGCCGTAGATCTGCGCGGTATCGATGGCGCGATAACCCAGCTCGAGGGCGCTGCGCACCGAGTCGACGACGACCTGGCCGGTGAGGCGGAAGGTGCCGAGACCGAAGGACGGGAGGGGGTGGATGGTGGACGACATGGCTGCGCTCCGTGGGCGGGATGACTCGAAGGAAGCGCAGTGTGGCGGCTTACATCTCTTCGATTAAGGCCCGAATCGAGCAAATTCATTTGCGCTGGAATCACGAATCCAGGCGGCCTTCACGGGAGGTATCCAGCGGAAATCCCCGTCAGCCGCTGGCAGAACGCAGCTCATCGGATTCCCGCGAATACTACTGATAACGATAATCTCTATCATTTACTCCATTTTTACATTTACATACACTTGCCCCGCCGCGAATTCCTACGCCGGTTTCCCACATAAACAAGAAACGCAGCCGGTCGCGCCAACGGCCTGCCTGCGCCGCCATCCAGGACACTGCAGATGAAACACGTCGTTTCCAGTGCGTTATTGCTCGGTCTCTCCTCGCTTTCCCTGGCCGCCCAGGCCGCTCCCATCGCCCTTGACCTTCCCGCCCAGCCCCTGGCCGCATCCCTCGAGCAATTGCAGGGCGCCAGCGGCCTGCGCATCCGTTTCGACCGCGCGGCCGTGGCCGACCGGCGCGCACCGGCCCTACGCGGCACGCTGGAGC
>NZ_SCND01000335.1:0-6610 GCF_005503585.1 Pseudomonas sp. 2VD | reverse complement strand
CTCAAGCGCGCCTACCGCGACCGGTTGCGCCGCGCGGTGCCCGGCCTCGGCATCGTCTACCTGGAACTGACCCCGGCGGTCGCCGCCGAGCGCGTCGCCCAGCGCCCCGGCCACTTCATGCCGGCGACCCTGATCGACAGCCAGTTCGCCGCCCTCGAGCCGCCGCTCGACGAACCCCTGACCCTGCGCCTGGACGCCACCCTGCCGGTGGAATGCCTGGCGCAGACCGCCCACGCCTGGTGGCTGGAGCACGCCGCCGCCTGAAGTCTTTCGCTTGTCCGACAAAGATAGCGCTACCCCGAAAAGGCGCTTCAATGAAACAGCAACTCCGGTAGAACAACGACAAAAGGAGAGCCCTCCATGTTCGGCATGTCACACGATGCCTACCTGCTCCTCGACGCCCTGGTGACCATCATCGGCCTGATCGTGCTGATCACCCGCTTCAAGGTGCATCCCTTCATCGCCCTGATCATCGCCGCCGGCTTCCTCGGCCTGACCTCGGGGATGCCGGTGGAGAAGATCGTCAAATCCTTCCAGGACGGCTTCGGCGGCGTGCTCGGCTTCGTCGGCGTGATCCTCGCCCTGGGCACCATGCTCGGCAAGCTGATGGCCGATTCCGGCGGCGCCGACCAGATCGCCCGCACCCTGATCCGCGCCTTCGGCAAGGAGCGGGTGCACTGGTCGATGATGCTCGCCGCATTCCTGGTGGGCATCCCGCTGTTCTTCGAGATCGGCTTCATCCTGCTGATCCCGCTGGTATTCATCGTCGCCCGGCGCAGCGGCGTGTCCCTGATCAAGATCGGCATCCCGTTGCTCGCCGGCCTTTCCGCGGTGCACGGTCTGGTGCCGCCGCATCCCGGCCCGCTGCTGGCGATCGGCGTGTTCGGCGCCGACATCGGCAAGACCATCCTCTACGGCCTGATCGTCGCCCTGCCCACCGCCGCCATCGCCGGCCCGCTGTTCGGCGCGCTGGTCTCGCGCTACATACCCGGCACGCCATCGGCGGAACTGGTCGAGCAGATCGCCCACGAGCCCGAGACCCAGGACCTGCCCAGCTTCGGCGTGACCCTGGCGACCGTGCTGCTGCCGGTGTTCCTGATGCTGCTGAAGACCTTCGCCGACGTCGCCTTCCCCGATGGCCACGCGTTCCGCGCCTGGATGGACATGATCGGCCATCCGATCAGCGCCCTGCTCCTGGCCCTGCTGGTGGCGCTCTATACCTTCGGCTACGCCCGCGGCTTCGACTCGAAGAAGATCCTCAGGCTGCTCGACCAGAGCCTGGCACCGACCGCCGCCATCGTGATGATCATCGGCGCCGGCGGCGGCTTCAAGCAGATGCTGGTGGCCAGCGGGGTCGGCGACGTCATCGGCCATCTCGCGGTGAACGCGCAGATCTCGCCGATCCTGCTGGCCTGGCTGGTGGCCGCGGTGATCCGCATCGCCACCGGCTCGGCCACCGTCGCCACCATCACCGGGGCCGGCATCGTGGTGCCGGTGATCGACCTGATTCCCGGCGTCAACCGCGAGTTGCTGGTGCTCGCCACCGGCGCCGGCTCGCTGATCCTCTCCCATGTCAACGACGCCGGGTTCTGGCTGGTCAAGCAGTACTTCAACATGAGCGTCAGCGAGACCTTCAAGACCTGGACCGCGATGGAGACCATCCTCTCCGTGGTCGGCCTGGTCTTCATCCTGTTGCTGTCGCTGGTGCTCTGAGCACCAGCCCGACCGGAGTCCAGCCATGACCGAACCAATGCAACGCCCCGACCACGAAGCCTCGCGCTGGCCGCGCGACTTCGATATCCGCCAGCGCTATGCCGAGCAGCAGGAACTGCTTGAGCCACCGCCGGCGCGGCCCCGCGAAGAGCCTACCGCCGACGCCTGAAGCCAGCCGGCGCCATGCCTTTGCTCCCGCCCCCCACGAAGCGGGAGCAAAGGCTGATTTCCGGCAAGGGCGCGACGGTTTTCCTGCTGAAACGATTTACCTTCGATCCGGACCGCGCTACAACAGTCCCACGCCTTTCATCCACGTCATTCGAGGACCCGCCATGACCGCCCCGCTCCACCTCGATTCGCTGTTTCCCAGCCTCGACGCCATTCCCGAGCAGTACCGCCCCGACGCCCCCATCGAGCAGCGCGACTACCTGGTCGACGGCCAACTGCGACATTGGGACGGCCCGCTGGCGCCGGTACGCAGCCCGGTATTCCTCGCCGAGGCCGACGGCGAGCGCCAGGTGATCCTCGGCAGCACCCCGCTGCTCGACGCCGACGCCGCGCTCGCCGCGCTCGACGCCGCGGTGAGGGCCTACGACCACGGCCAGGGCCTGTGGCCGAACCTGCGGGTGGCCGAGCGCATCCAGCACGTCGAACGCTTCCTGGCGCGGATGCGCGAGCAACGCGAGGCGGTGGTCAAGCTGCTGATGTGGGAAATCGGCAAGAACCTCAAGGACTCCGAGAAAGAGTTCGACCGCACCTGCGACTACATCGTCGATACCATCGAAGCGCTGAAGGAACTCGACCGCCGCTCCAGCCGTTTCGAGCTGGAACAGGGCACCCTCGGCCAGATCCGCCGGGTGCCGCTGGGCGTGGCGCTGTGCATGGGGCCGTACAACTACCCGCTGAACGAAACCTTCACCACCCTGATCCCGGCGCTGATCATGGGCAACACCGTGGTGTTCAAGCCGGCCAAGTTCGGCGTGCTGCTGATCCGCCCGTTGCTGGAAGCCTTCCGCGACAGCTTCCCGCCAGGAGTGATCAACGTCATCTACGGGCGCGGCCGGGAAACCGTGTCGGCGCTGATGGCCAGCGGCAAGGTCGACGTGTTCGCCTTCATCGGCACCCATTCCGGCGCCAGCGACCTGAAGAAGCTGCACCCCCGCCCGCACCGCCTGCGCGCCGCCCTCGGCCTGGACGCGAAGAACCCGGGCATCGTCCTGCCGCAGGTCGACCTGGACAACGCGGTGAACGAGGCGGTCACCGGCGCGCTGTCCTTCAACGGCCAGCGCTGCACCGCGCTGAAGATCCTGTTCGTCCACGAAAGCGTGCTGCAACCGTTCCTCGACAAGTTCAGCGCGCGCCTGGCCAGCCTCAAGCCGGGCATGCCGTGGGAACCGGGAGTGGCGCTGACACCGCTGCCGGAGCCGGGCAAGGTCGACTACCTCGAAGGCCTGCTGAACGACGCCCTGGCCAAGGGCGCACGAGTGGTCAATGCGGGCGGCGGCGAGCATCGACAGAGCTTCTTCTACCCCGCCCTGCTGAGTCCGGTGAGCCCGGACATGCGCCTCTACCACGAGGAGCAGTTCGGTCCGCTGGTGCCGGTGGTGCCCTATCGCGAGCTGGACGAGGTGATCGACTACGTCCTGCGCTCCGACTACGGCCAGCAGTTGAGCCTGTTCGGCAACGACCCGGCGCAGATCGGCCGGCTGGTCGACGCCTTCGCCAACCAGGTCGGCAGGATCAACGTCAACGCCCAGTGCCAGCGCGGCCCGGACAGCTACCCGTTCAACGGCCGGAAGAATTCGGCGGAAGGCACCCTGTCGGTCCATGACGCGCTGCGGGTGTTCTCCATCCGCACCCTGGTGGCGACCCGCGACACCGAGGCGAACAAGACCCTGGTCAGCGAGATCATCCGCAACCGCGCGTCGAACTTCCTCACCACCGACTACATCTTCTGAAGCGCCTGTCCCTCTCCCGCCGGGAGAGGGACCTGCCGCCACCTCCCCCACTGTCCGCCAGGCAGCAGCCGCGCAACAGGCTGCCGCCCCGGCAACACCTCCTGCTCGCGCGAACCCGCGCAAGCAGTGGCCTGCGCGGGTCGGCACAGTCTGTGCAACGGCCCGGACTCCAGGGTAGCCGTCGACCGGACGGCCCCGCTGCCTACCAGGAGTCCGCATGAACGCCCGCGTCCATCCCGAAGCCACCGCCGCCAGTCTCTCCGAAGGCGCCGACTACGAACTGCTCGCCCAGCGTTTCCGACCGATCTTCGCGCGCATCGCCGAAGGCGCCGTCGAGCGCGAACGGCAACGCGAACTGCCCCACGAGGCGATCGCCTGGCTCAAGCAGGCCGGCTTCGGCGCCGTGCGCGTGCCGCGCGAGCACGGCGGCGCCGGCGCCTCGCTGGCGCAATTGGTTCAGTTGCTGATCGAACTGGCCGAGGCCGACTCCAACATCACTCAGGCCCTGCGCGGCCACTTCGCCTTCGTCGAGGACCGTCTCAATGCCGAGCCCGGCCCTGGCCGCGACCGTTGGCTGCGGCGCTTCGTCGAGGGCGACCTGGTCGGCTGCGCCTGGACCGAGGTCGGTTCGGTACGGCTGGGCGAAGTGCTCACCCGCGTCTCGCGCAAGGACGACGGTCGCTGGGTGGTGAACGGCAGCAAGTACTACAGCACCGGCAGCCTCTTCTCCGACTGGATCGATCTGTATGCCCAGCGCGACGACACCGGCGCCGACGTGATCGCGGCGATCCGCACCGACCAGCCCGGCGTGCGCCAGAGCGACGACTGGGACGGCTTCGGCCAGCGCACCACCGGCAGCGGCACATCGCTGTTCGAGGACGCCGAGGTGGAGGAAGAGAACCTCATCGACTTCGCCAGCCGCTTCAAGTACCAGACCGCGTTCTACCAGTTGGTCCTGCTCGCGGTGCTGGCCGGCACCGGCCGCGCCGCCTTGCGCGACGTCGCCGCCGAGGTGCGCGGGCGGACCCGTATCTACAGCCACGGCAATGCCCCGCGAGTCAGCCAAGATCCCCAGGTGCAGCAGGTGGTCGGGCGCATCGCCGCGCGCGTCTACGCCGCCGAGGCGGCCACCCTGCGCGCCGCCGAAGCGGCCCAGCGTGCCTACCTGGCGCGCTTCGTAGGCGACCCGCAGGCGGAGAAGGAGGCCAATATCGCCGCCGAGATCGAATCGGCCAAGGCCCAGGCGATCGTCGCCGAACTGGTGTTGCAGGCCACCAGCGAGCTGTTCGACGCCAGCGGCGCTTCCGCCGTCGGCCGCGGCAAGCAGCTCGACCGCCACTGGCGCAATGCGCGCACCGCCGCCTCGCACAATCCCCTGATCTACAAGCAACGGATCGTCGGCGACTGGGAGATCAACGGCAGCGAGCCGCCCTACGTCTGGCAGATCGGCAGCGGTCCGGCCTCGGCGTCCCGCTGAACCTCGCCCATCCCATCGCAAGGAGTCGCCATGAGCGCACTGGAAAAGAACGCCGCCGATCCCTATCGGCAACCGCTGCCACGGACCCCGGCCCGGCGCATCGCCGACGACGCCGAGGCGATCCGCGTCGCCCGCGAACTGGCCGGGCTGTTCGCCGAGGAAGCCTCGCTGCGCGACCGCCAGCGCCGGCTGCCGGTGGCCGAACTGGAAGCCTTCTCGCAGAGCGGCCTATGGGGCATCAGCGTACCGCGCGCCTACGGCGGCGCCGAGGTCGGCTACCGGACCCTGGCCGAAGTACTGAAGACCATCGCCGCGGTAGACCCGTCCCTGGCGCAGTTGCCGCAGAACCACTTGGCGGTGCTCGACCATTTGCGCCTGGACGGCAGCGAGGAGCAGAAACGCTTCTTCTACGGCCTGGTGCTAGACGGCGTGCGCTTCGGCAACGCCTTCTCCGAACGCCACAGCCGTACCGTCGCCGAATTCCAGACACGAGTGCTGGCGGATGGCGACGGGTTCCGCATCGACGGCCGCAAGTTCTATTCGAGCGGCGCCCTGCTCGCCCACTGGGTACCGGCCGTCGGCCTCGACGCCGAGCAGCGCGCGCACCTGGCGTTCATCCCGCGCGACGCGCCGGGGCTGACGGTGATCGACGACTGGTCCGGCTTCGGCCAGCGCACCACCGCCAGCGGCACCGTCATCCTGGACAACGTACGGGTGCCGGCCGAGCACGTCATTCCGGTGCACCGCGCCTTCGACCGCCCCACCGCCGCCGGCGCCGTATCGCAGTTCATCCAGGCCGCCATCGACGCCGGCATCGCCCGTGGCATCCTCGCCGAGACCGTGCAGCAGGTGCGCCGCCACGCGCGGCCATGGATAGACGCCAACCAGCAGCATGCCTGGGAAGACCCCTACACCATCCAGCAGGTCGGCGACCTGCGCATCCGCGTGCGCGCCGCAGAAGCCGTGCTCGACCTGGCGGCCGACGCCATCGAAGCGGCGCTCGCCGCCCCCGACGAGGAGAGCGTGGCCGCCGCCTCGATCGCCGTGGCCGAGGCCAAGGTGCTCACCACCGAAGCCGCCCTGCTCGCCGCCAACCGGCTGTTCGAACTGGTCGGCACGCGCTCGACCCTGGAGGAACTCAATCTCGACCGCCACTGGCGCAACGCCCGCACCCACACCCTGCATGACCCGGTGCGCTGGAAATACCATGCCATCGGCAACTACCAGTTGAATGGGGTGAAGCCACCGCGGCACGCCTGGCTCTAGGAGCCGTCCCGGGCCCTGGGGCGGATAGCGCCACCGGCGTCATCCGCCGTCCGCCCAGGTCAGGCCGGCAGCGCGTTGCGCCCGGCCTCCTTCTCCCAGAGCGCCCGCAGGTCGCGATAGCCGGCCGCCGGATGGGAATCCGGCAGCCGCGGGCCGTCGCCGAACAACTTCTCGCGCAGAGTCCCCGGCGCATATT
>NZ_SCND01000334.1:0-6630 GCF_005503585.1 Pseudomonas sp. 2VD | reverse complement strand
GCATTGGACATCTCCTCGAAATAGGTGGCTGTCAGCTTAGTCGAGCACCCGCAGCAGGCATTGGCCGCCTGGCCGACGCCGCTGGCAGGGCGGTCAATCGGCTCCGGGATGCGTCTGCATCGAGATTTTCGACCACGCCGGCGGCTAGTCGATCTGAGGGTTTTTCCGTCATGCGGGATGGGTTATTTCTATGGCCTCTCCTTGAGAGGGGATGGCAAAGCTGCCTAAGATGGGCCCGCCCCATGGATAACTAGAAAAAACACCATGCGTGATCTGACCGACGATGTAGCGCTGATGCGCCCGGTGATCGACGCCCTGCGCGCCAGCGGCTGCGATCCGGACCGGGTCCTGGTCCGTGTCGGGCTGCCGCCGGGTGGCCTGCCGGCCGGCCGTTTCCCCCATTCCGCACAGAACCTGTTCTGGAAGGCCGCCGCCGACGAGTGCGGCGAAGAGCATGTCGGCCTGCACCTGGCCGAGCACCTGCCGGCGTTCCACGGCCTGCTCCTGGAATACCTGTTCCTCTCCAGCGATACCTTCGGCGCCGGCCTGCGCCATTCCCTGCGCTACGTACGCCTGCTGTCCGACACCCTGCAGGCGCAACTGGAGGTGGAGGGCGAGCGCGCGGTGCTGTCGCTGGGCGAATCGCCGGCGATCAACCGCCACTTCCCGGAAATGCTCGCCGGCGCGGTGATCCGCCTGTTCGGCGCGCTCACCGAGGGCGAGTTCAAGCCGCTGGAAGTGCAACTGATGAACGAAACCGGCGCGCCGATGGAGCGCTACCGTGCGGTCTACGGCTGCCCGACGATCCTCGGCATGCCGCGCTACGCGCTGGTATTCGATGCCGCGGTGCTGGACAAACCCTCGCGCCACGCCGCCCCGGAACTGCTGCGCATGCACGAGTCGCTGGCGCGCCGGCAACTGGCCGAGGTGGAGCGCCTGGACCTGGTGCGCCAGGTCCGCGAACTGATCGGCGAGTTGCTGGTGGACGGAGGCGCCACCCTGGAGCAGGTCGCCGCGCGCCTCGGCATGCCGGCCCGACGTCTGCGCGAACGCCTGGCGATGGCCGGGGTGCGCTTCAACGATCTGGTCACCGACTACCGCTGCCGACTGGCCAAGGAACTGCTGCTGAAGACCGACGAGCGCATCGAAGTGATCGTCGAACGCACCGGGTTTTCCGAGCCGAGCACCTTCTATCGCGCGTTCAAGCGCTGGGTCGGCGAGACGCCGGTGGAGTTCCGCCGGCGCGGGCAGCAGGGGCGCGGGTAGGGCCTGTCCGAAGGGGCTACCGGTGTTTTCCTGGTGCAGGGCGCCTGCCCGTCGCCGGGGAGTTAGGGGCCGCCTCAGGCCCCCAGCAGGCTCTGCCCGCACACCCTCAGCACCTGGCCGCTGACCGCGCCGGACGACGGCTGGGCGAACCAGGCCACCGTTTCGGCGACGTCCTGCGGCAGGCCGCCCTGGCTCATGGAGTTCATCCGCCGGCCGGCCTCGCGGATGGTCAGCGGAATGGCGGCGGTCATCTGCGTCTCGATGAAGCCCGGCGCCACCGCGTTGATGGTGATGCCGCGCTTGCCCAGCGCCGGCGCCCAGGCCTGGGCCAGGCCGATCAGGCCGGCCTTGCTCACCGCGTAGTTGCTCTGCCCGAGGTTGCCGGCGATGCCGCTGATCGACGCCAGCAACACCACCCGGCCGTTGTCATGCAGCTTGCCGCCGTCGAGCAGGGCCTGGGTCAGCACCTGCGGGGCATTGAGGTTGACGTTGATCACCGAGTTCCAGAAGTCGCTGCTCATCTTCGCCAGGGTCTTGTCGCGGGTGATCCCGGCGTTGTGCACGACGATATCGACGCCCTCAGGCAGCGCGTCCACCAGTTGCTGCCCGGCGTCCGCGGCGCAGATGTCGAGGGCCACGGCACGGCCGCCGAGGCGCGCGGCGAGGCCTTCGAGGGCCTCCCTGGCCGGCGGCACGTCGAGCAGCACCACTTCCGCGCCGTCGCGCGCCAGGGTTTCCGCGATGGCCGCGCCAATGCCGCGGGCGGCGCCGGTGACCAGCGCGCGCTGGCCGGCCAGCGGCTTGCTCCAGTCGTGGACCTGGGCGCTGTTGGCGGCAAGACGGATCACCTGGCCGGAGACGTAGGCGCTCTTCGGCGAGAGGAAGAAGCGCAGTGCGCCTTCCAGTTGGTCCTCGGCGCCCTTGCCGACGTACAGCAACTGCACGTTGCCGCCGCGACGGATTTCCTTGCCCAGGGAGCGGGTGAAACCTTCCAGGCTGCGTTGCACGCTGGCGGCGACCGGGTCCTTGAGAGACTCGGGGGCGCGTCCGAGGACCACCACCTTCGGGCACTTGTCGAGGCCCTTGAGCACCGGCTGGAAGAAGTCGCGCAGCGCCACCAACTGCTCGAAGCGGGTCAGGCCGCTGGCGTCGAACAGCACCGCCTTGGCCCGCGGGCTGTGTTCGGCGGTCCAGCGCGGCAGCTCGAACTGTCCCTCGACGGCGGCGAACACCGCGTCGGTCAGCTTGCCGGCGAAGGGCAGCACGGCCTCGGCCAGCGCGCCGCTCCCGCCGATCACCAGCGGGCCGTCCACCGGCCGCACCCGGCCGGCCTGCCAGCGCTCCAGGCGCAGCGGGGAGGGAAGGCCGACGGCGCCAACCAGGCGGCGGCCGACGGGGGAGTTGGCGAAGGCGATGTAACGATCGGTCATGGAACGGGCTCCCGGTGGAAAGGCTCCAAGGCTGAAGGTGGATTCCGCCGGCCAACGATGCCGAGGGAACGCGGGTAACAGTGTGGACAACTCTACGCAGCCACCTGTTCGCCGCAATTGACCGCGCTGACCGGGATAACGGCAGGGCGGCCAATGCGACGCGACCGGCTAAGGTTAGCCTGTGCGCCACTGACCGCTCAGTTAACGGGTCGAGCCTCGGCTCGGCGTAAACGATTCCAGCAAGGAGTTCTTCCATGACCCAGCTGCGCCGGGTCGCCATTGTCGGCGGCAACCGTATTCCCTTCGCCCGCTCGAACACCGTGTACGCCACGGCGAGCAACCAGGAGATGCTCACTTCCGCCCTGGAAGGCCTGGTGGAGCGCTACAACCTGCATGGCGAGCGCCTTGGCGAGGTGGTGGCCGGCGCCGTGCTGAAGCATTCGCGCGACTTCAACCTGACCCGCGAATGCGTGCTCGGTTCGCGCCTGGCCCCGGAAACCCCGGCCTACGATATCCAGCAGGCCTGCGGTACCGGCCTGGAGGCGGCGATCCTGGTGGCCAACAAGATCGCCCTCGGGCAGATCGACAGCGGCATCGCCGGCGGCGTCGACACCACTTCCGACGCGCCGATCGGGGTCAACGAGGGCCTGCGCAAGATTCTCCTCGAGGCCAACCGTGGCAAGAGCAACCTGGACAAGCTCAAGAGCCTGTTGAAGATCCGCCCGCGCCACGTGGTCCCGGCCATCCCGCGCAACGGCGAGCCGCGCACCGGGCTGTCGATGGGGGAGTCCTGCGAACTGATGGCGCAGACCTGGCAGATTCCCCGCGACGAGCAGGACAGGCTGGCCTTCGAGAGCCACCACAAGCTGGCCGCGGCCTATGAGGAGGGCTGGCAGAACGACCTGATGACGCCGTTCCGCGGCCTGACCCGCGACCAGAACCTGCGCCCGGATATCGACCTGGAGAAGATCGGCACCCTCAAGCCGGTGTTCGAGCGCGGCTCGCGCGGCACCCTCACGGCGGCCAACTCGACGCCGCTGACCGACGGCGCCTCGGTGGTACTGCTGGCCAGCGAGGAGTGGGCGAAGGCGCGCGGCCTGCCGATCCTGGCCTACTTCAAGGACGGCGAGGCGGCGGCGGTGAACTTCGTCGATCGCCAGGAGGGCCTGCTGATGGCGCCGGTCTACGCGGTGCCGCGGCTGCTGGCACGCAACGGCCTGAGCCTGCAGGACTTCGACTACTACGAGATCCACGAGGCCTTCGCCGCCCAGGTGCTCTGCACCCTGAAGGCCTGGGAAGACCCCGAGTACTGCAAGACCCGTCTCGGCCTCGACCAGCCGCTGGGCTCCATCGACCGCAGCAAGCTCAACGTCAAGGGCAGCTCGCTGGCCGCCGGCCACCCGTTCGCCGCCACGGGAGGACGGATCGTCGCCAACCTGGCCAAGCTGCTCTCGGTGGCGGAGCAGGGACGCGGGCTGATTTCCATCTGCGCCGCCGGTGGGCAGGGTGTGACCGCGATCATCGAGCGGTAATCCAATAAGGCGAGCGGCCTTGTCGCTCGACGATGTAAGCAACTCCGTGACTTGGGCGGTGCCGTGCGAACGGGACCGCCTTTTTTTTGCCGGCGCCCTACGGTTCGGGTTCGTCGGCGGCGTTGGAGACAGCGAATTCGACGCTTGTACGGAGAATCCCCTCTCTCTTCAGGGAGAGAGTTGGGGTGAGGGCGGCTCCGCTATCGGCCGGGAGTGCCGCTGCGGCGGATAACGCCGTTGGCGTTATGCGCCCTACGCTTTGGGTTCGTGGCGGCGATGAAGGTACGGATCCCGACGCCTGCCGGATAACCCCGGCGAAGGGCTCACGCCGCACATCCGCCATTGCCGTCCTGCCCCCGCAGGCTTGCCGGCTGGCGGTCGGCGAAGGGGGTGGAGAGGATCATCGAGGTCTTGCTGATGCCGAACTTCATCAGCCGGTCGATCAGGTCCTGCAACTCCGGCATCGAAGCCACAGCGGCCTTCATCAGCACGCAGGCGTCGCCGGTGATCCGGTGGCAGAGGGTCAGTTGGGGGATCCGGGCCAGTTCGTCGAGCACCGACTGGCAATCCTTCTCGGTGATCCGCAGTTCGATCACGCACTCGATGGGCAGGCCGAGCTTGGCCAGGTTCACCGAGGCGTGGTAGCCGGTAATCACCCCTTCGGCCTCCAGCTTGGCCACCCGGTCGGCCACCGCCGGGGGCGACAGGTTGATGCGCCGGGCCAGTTCGGCGAAGGTCAGGCGGCCGTTGTCGATCAGGGCGGCGAGGAGCGCACGGTCGTATTTGTCCATGATGGGTCCCGGTTGTCGAATCGACGGAAAGCATGGCCGATTTCCATGGAAAGAAAAGTGTTACGTCCCGATAACCAGCGGCTGTGCCTTAACCGGCGGGTGGCGACCTCATAAAATGAAGTCTTTCTCCCGCCTGCCCTGTCGAGTGCTTTCCATGCCTGCCCGTCGCATTCCGCTGTTGCTTTTCGGTGCGTTCTTCGCCCTGTACTTCATCTGGGGCTCCACTTACCTGGCGATCCGCTTCGGCGTCGAGTCCTGGCCACCGATGCTGATGGCCGGGGTGCGCTTCGTCATCGCCGGCGGCCTGATGTTCGCCTGGTTGCGCTGGCGCGGCGCGCCGTTGCCGACCTGGCGCGAGTGGCGCGGCGCGGGGATCGTCGGAATCCTCCTGCTCAGTTGCGGCAACGGCGGGGTGACGGTGGCCGAGCACTGGGGCGTGTCTTCCGGGGTGGCGGCCCTCGCGGTGGCTACGGTGCCGCTGTTCACCCTGCTGTTCAGCCAGTTGTTCGGCCAGCGCAACACCACCCTGGAATGGGGCGGCATCGTGCTCGGGCTGTTCGGCATCGTCCTGCTCAACCTCGGTTCGAACCTCCAGGCCAGCCCTGCCGGCGCCGGCTTGATCCTGTTCGCCGCCGCGTCCTGGGCCTTCGGCTCGGTGTGGAGCCGGCGCCTGTCGCTGCCGGCCGGACCGATGGCCAGCGCCGTGGAAATGCTGGTCGGCGGCGCGGTGCTGCTGGTCGGCAGTCTGGCCAGCGGCGAGCGCCTGGAGCATTGGCCGAGCACCAGCGGCTGGCTGGCGCTGGTGTACCTGATCCTGTTCGGCTCGATCATCGCCTTCAGCGCCTACCAGTACCTGCTGCGCAACGTGCGGCCGGCGGCGGCCACCAGCTATGCCTACGTCAATCCGGCGGTGGCGGTGTTGCTCGGCACCCTGTTCGCCGGCGAGCGGATCGGCGGTATCGAGGGGCTGGCGATGCTGGTGATCATCAGCGCCGTGGTGCTCATCGGCCTGCCCCAGTGGCGCGCCAGCCGCGCCGCCGCCTGAATGCCTTAAGCGATCCCTAAGGCGGGCTGCGCCATGCTGCGGCGCAGCGCCCGGATGGGCCGGGCTGACGGGGGTACGAAGATGAAAGCGCTGGTCATCGGTGTGGTCCTGGTATTCCTTGGCGGTTGCGCCAGTCACGTGAGCCCCGGCGGCAAGGCCATCGAGTCGCCGATCAAGGAGTATTTCGGCCAGGACCCCATCGAGCGCCGGGCCTTCGGCGAGAGCGAGAACGGCGCCGAGGCCGAGGATTCGCCACTGCGTTTCCGCCTGACGCCCTGAACGGTCGCCCCGGGCGCCTGACCGGGCGTGCAGAAGTCGTCTCCAGCGTCTTCAATACGGAGTGACGGTCGCCGCGAGGCGGCCCCGTAGCGAAGGCCGGAGGGGCGATGGAGAGCATGCTGGACAGGCCCGAGCAGGAACTCGTGCTGGTGGTGGACGACACCCCGGACAACCTGCTGCTGATGCGCGAGCTGCTCGAGGAGCAGTACCGCGTGCGCACCGCCGGCAGCGGCCCGGCCGGGCTGCGGGCGGCCGTCGAAGAGCCGCGCCCGGACCTGATCCTGCTC